>CAZSGJ010000038.1:0-19124 GCA_964606305.1 uncultured Armatimonadia bacterium | reverse complement strand
CAGCTACAGGAGTGGCTACCGGACATCGATGACCCGATGTGTCGTCACCGGCACTTTATGCACCTTTCGGCGTTGCATCCGTGTGATGAGATAGATGTCCGCAAAGATACAGCGCTTGCAGCTGCGATAAGGGTGTCGATGAATATGCGCGGGGATGGCAGTAACAAAGAGCGTCTCGATCCGAAGTACAACGATAAGTGGCCATGTAAGTGTCGTCACGTCGGGAGTCCGAGGGATGAGCACATTGGCGGGAACTGGTCACGCTCATGGAAGGTTTGGCTTTGGGCACGTCTGTTTGATGGCGACCGGGCCGACAAGATTTTGGGTGAGCTGATTGGTGAGGCAGGGATGGAAAACATGTGCCAGTATCAGCAGGTTCCACCGAACCGTACGCCAATGCAGCTTGATGGCGCGATCACAACTCCAGGTGCGATGACTGAGCTATTGGTCCAGTCTCATTTGGATGTGATTGAGGTACTTCCTGCCCTTCCAGCCTCCTGGAAGAATGGATCCATTTCGGGTGTCAGGACTCGGTTTGGCTGGGAAATAAATGTCCAATGGTCATCCGGGCACCTGACGCGTGTGGTCGTGAAAGCACAACGCCCGGGAGAGAATGTCATCCGATACGGAGATAAACAAGTCATCCTTAGGCTTGAAAAGAACGAGTCTGTGATGCTTGGGGCAGATTTGGTGCTAGCTGCGACCTGATGGGAACGGTTTGACGGTACCAATGGTCTTTTCGATGATCTTGGTGGACTGGACCATCCAAATCGTTGGAGAGAATACTTCAGGTGATTGATGGAGAAGCTGAGCGCTGAAAATAACACCAGCCGGACTGCGAAGCAGTCCGGCTGGTGCGTTCTAAGGGTGGGATGGACCCGCCTCTGGGCATCATCATGACACCAGGAGCAAGCCCTGGGGCTAAAATCAGCCCGCGAGCCCTTCCCGGAGATTATCACTATTCAATTTGCAATGACCCTCCTTTCAGTGTGGTGCGTCGATTGTACCCATAATGCGATGCGTTGTGAAGACCTCAATGTGACTGAAGCCATATACCTGCAACGATAGAATGAATGCATGGAAACGGCACCACAGGTTGGCATCGTCATGGGAAGCACATCGGACTGGGAAACCATGCGTCATGCACATGAAACATTGACTAAATTCGATGTCCCGCATGAGTGCAAAGTGGTTAGTGCACACAGAACACCGGCATTAATGGCAGAGTACGCAGCCACAGCACGCGAGCGTGGCATCCAGGTGATAATTGCGGGTGCCGGCGGTGCAGCGCACCTCCCGGGCATGATGGCAGCACAGACATCCGTACCAGTTCTCGGCGTACCGGTTGAAAGTCACGCTCTCCGTGGTCAGGATTCCCTCCTCTCCATTGTCCAAATGCCGGCTGGAATCCCCGTCGGGACCCTTGCAATTGGTAAAGCTGGCGCAACCAATGCCGCTCTCCTTGCCGTGGCAATTCTTGCAAACAATAATGCGACACTTCTCGACAAACTGGATGCCTTCCGCGCCAATCAGACATCCACAGTCCTCGCTGCAGAGCTGCCGGTGAACGTATGAATCCGATTCTTCCTGGAGCAACCATTGGTATCCTTGGAAATGGTCAGCTTGGCCGGATGACCGCTCAGGCAGCGATTCGTATGGGATACAACGTGGCCTGTTACGGCCCTGATCCGAGTCCGACGCCGTGTGGCCAAGCGGGTGCCCGGGAGGTTCAGGGCGCGTACGATGACCTCGATGCACTTGCAGCCTTTGCCCAGTCTGTAGATGTAATGACATTTGAATTTGAGAATGTCTCGACAGCCGCTACCGATGTCGCATCGGAGCATATTCCTGTCCATCCATCCGGAGCCGTACTGCACACAACGCAGGACCGCATTCGTGAAAAAGCTGCCTTGGTTTCCGCTGGAATTCCTGTTGCTCCGTATTCGGTTATCCAAGAAGTCAGTGATCTCGAAAATGGTCCTTTCCCCGGCATCCTCAAGACCGCTCAGAGTGGCTACGATGGCAAAGGTCAGCGGTTGGTACAGAATGTCGCAGAAGCCACGGATGCGTTCGCGGCATTTGGAGGCGTTCCATGCGTCCTTGAGGGCCTGGTCCCATTTTTGTGGGAAGGTTCTATTGTCGGTGCGCGCAATGGTGCAGGCGATGTAGCACTCTATCCGTTGGTACAAAACATCCACACACACCACATCCTTGATACAACACTCGTCCCGGCACCTCAGGCGTCTCAGGAACAGCAGACCAGTGCGGCCGAGCTCGCAGAGCGGATTCTCGATAGTCTTGAGGTCATCGGAATGATGTGTATCGAGATGTTCATCACCGAAACTGGCATTATCGTTAACGAGCTTGCGCCGCGCCCACATAACTCTGGTCACTGGTCAATTGAAGGCTCGGTGACAAGTCAGTTTGAACAGCATGTGCGAGCTGTTTGCGGCCTGCCCCTTGGAAGTACGGAGTTGCGCGCACCGGCGGCAGCGATGGCCAACCTCCTCGGGGATTGTTGGCCCGACCCTGACTTTGTCGGAGCGCTGGCAGACCCGCGTGTAAACCTCCACTTGTATGGCAAACGGGATGCACGGATCGGACGGAAAATGGGACATTTGACAGCGGTCGCTCCAACCGTGGATGAAGCAGCTCAGGCAGTAACGGCGGCCAGAACACGCATAAAATCAACCGATTAGGTGGTCGCTAAGTGATTCACAATGGATCCTCTGGATGTTTATGCTAACCGGGGGTTGGCATTTTGTCGACATCGTGGAATTATGCTGAACATGACCCGAAGAACTGCCCTCATCATAAGCGTTCCGACTGCTGTTGCCGCATCCGCTATCATGATTACAAATTCAAACGCCTTCAAGACAGCAACTCCTGTAAAAGCAGCCACATCTTTTCTGGCATCGCTTGACCAGGCACAGGTCAAGGTCGCTCAGTATGACTTTGATGCAGATGAGCGCTTTAACTTCCACTTCGTTCCAAAGGACCGAAATGGTCTTGCTTTCCGTGCAATGAATGCTGCACAGCAGGCCGCTGCTCTTGAGCTGATGTCCAGCTGTTTGTCGCAGCTCGGCATGGACAGAGTCCGCTCGATTCGCGACACCGAGCTCGTGCTGCGCTCGATGGAAAAGGCACCCGCTGAGTACCGCAACCCTGATAAGTATTACATTACGGTGTTTGGGACCCCATCCAAGGACAAGCGCTGGGCATGGCGCTTTGAAGGTCATCACGTGACGCTTAACTGGACGATGGAAGGTGACAAAGTAGTCGGCAGCACGCCGCAGTTCTTTGGCAGCAATCCTGCTCGTATCCCGGAAGGCCAGAATATGGCTGGCTTCCGCCTTCTCCCAAAGGAAGAGGACAACGCCCGCGCACTGGTAAAGTCTCTGTCATCCGAGCAGGCAGCAAAGGCCATCATCGCAGACAAAGCTCCGGCTGACATTCTGACAGGTGCAAATCGTGAAGCAATGCGTCAGGGTGAGGCCGGGATTACATTTGATGAGTTGAATGTAAGTCAGCAAAAGGCATTGAAGGACCTTGTCAGCATTCATGCTGCAGCGCAGTCGGACAAGATAAGCCGTGCCCGCCTCGCTTCCATCAATAAAGATGGCTGGAAGACTGTCGTGTTTGCTTGGATGGGTGGAACTGAGCCGGGTCAGGGTCATTACTACAGGATTCAGGGAAAGTCATTCCTGGTCGAATATGACTGTACGCAGAACAATAACAACCATATCCATGCGGCCTGGCGTGACTTTGGCTCAGACTTTGGTGGGAAGGCTTCGAATGCCGATGTGCTTGGTGACCACCTGGCATCGGGCCACGGTATCACAGAGCAGCAGACCAGGTAGGTTCTCCAATGCCTGATGCAGATGCCGCTCATATCGGCACGACGACATCCCTGCACGACATTCAGGATCTCAGTGAAGATGCTGTTGCGGCAGCGCATGCCCGTGCCTATGCGATTATCGATCAGGCTGCGACACGACCATCCATCGACCGTGACCTACTTCTAAGGGCATATCACTACGCCTTTGACAAGCACTCGGCACATCGGCGCAAGTCTGGTGAGTTGTACATTACGCACCCTATTGAAGTAGTGGGCATTTTGATGCAGCTTGAAGTCGACACGGCTACCATGGCTGCCGGCTTCCTCCATGATGTCATCGAAGACTGCGAGATCACGCGGAAAGATCTTTCGGAGGCATTTAGTGCAGAGATAGCGACCCTGGTTGATGGCGTCTCAAAACTGAAACTGGCTGATTTTGAGCGCCTTGCTCCAGACCTTGCTGCAGCAGCAAAGGAAAAGGATGCGACCAAAAGTCAAAGTGGAGGAACGCCGAAGAAGCGCCCCCATGAGTCCCGGTCAAGTGCAGAAAATCTGCGTAAAATTCTTCTCGCGATGGCACGTGACCTTCGTGTGATGGTCATAAAACTCGCCGACCGATTACATAATCTAAAGACGATTTCGGGGCTTGCACCAGACCGCCAACAGCGAATGGCGGAAGAAACACTGTCCGTGTATGCGCCACTCGCGGCTCGTCTGGGGATATGGGATCTGAAGTGGCAGCTGGAAGACCTTGCGTTCAAGACGCTTCAACCTGTCGATTACAAGCATCTCACCGAGCAAATTGCCCGTACACGCAGAGACCGTGAAGCCGACATTGCCGAGTCAATCAGTACGCTCCGGGCCGCTTTTGATCAGGGCACGCTGGATGTCGAGATTAATGGACGGCCAAAACACTTATGGTCCATTTACAAGAAGATGAACGAGCAGGAGATTCCCCTCTCGGATATCTACGACTTGATTGCACTGCGTGTCATTGTGGACAGCGTCCCGGAGTGCTACGCGGCACTTGGCATTGTCCATGAAACCTATCTGCCCATTCCGGGGAAGTTCGATGACTACATTGCTAAACGTAAGTCAAACGGCTACCAATCGCTGCATACCAAGGTTTACGGACCGCGTGGTGAGCCACTGGAAGTACAGATTCGCACATGGGAAATGCACAAAACCAGCGAATTTGGCATTGCAGCACACTGGGCCTATAAGGAAAAAGGCGATGGTGCCGTTGCTGGAAACAATGACTTTGAACGCAAAATGGCCTTTTTGCGTAAGCAGTTGTTTGAGTGGCAACGCGATGCACGTGACACCAGCGAATTCCTCAGCCAAGTCTCAACAGACTTGTTCACGAGTCAGGTCTTTGTGTTCACCCCGCGTGGAGATGTCATCGACCTCCCAACCGGTGCGACACCGATTGACTTCGCCTACCGTATCCATACAGGAATCGGTGAGCACTTAGCCATTGCCCGCGTCAATGGTAAGACGGTGCCGCTTTCGTACCAGTTTGACAATGGCGACATCTGCGAAGTTATCAGCCGACCAAATGCCACTCCAAGCCTTGACTGGCTGGCGGTTGCCAAGTCTACGCATGCCAAGAACAAAATCCGACATTACTTCCGGATTCAACGTCATGACATCAGTGTGGTACGGGGGCGGGAGGCGCTCACCGACGAGCTTCATCGCCTTAATCTCTCAACAGAAATCATCAAAGATACAAAACGTTTGCTAATGCTGTCTCAGGCATTCAATAAAGAATCCGGCGAGGACTTGTTTGCAGCAATTGGCTTTGGCGACACCCCGCTGGGTGCTGTGATTCACCGCATCCGGCGTGAGTTTGAGGAATCACCCGATCCCACATTGCGTCTCCCGAAGCGCGTATCCGGACAAACCAGCAAGTTATCGATTACCGCTGACAAGGTGGATGGCGTTGCGATTGTAAGAGCAAAGTGCTGTTTACCCTTGCCGGGAGATACGGTTATCGGTTACGTGACACGGGGACGCGGGATGGTCCTGCATCGCGATGGCTGTACGAACATCGCAGGTTTTCGGCAACACGAGCCGGAACGCCTTCAGGAAGTCGATTGGACCGCTGGTGGGCGATATGCGACAGGTGTCATTATTGAGACCTTGGACCGCACCGGTCTGCTCCGCGATGTCACCGATGTCCTTGCCGGCACCGATACCTTTATCACTGGCATCAATACGTATTCGCACCGTGATAAGGGAACTGCGACATTGCGTATCGACCTCGACAGCCCAAGCCTGACTCACCTTGAAACACTAATTCGAAAGCTTCAGACGATTCCAGATCTTCTGGCGGTCTATCGATTGGGAGTTGGTGCGGATGAGATTGAGCCGCCAAGCCGGGTTGCAATCCAGTAACTGTCAAGCGGCGTGGACCAGATTTTATAGGCAAGTCAGTCCTACAAAAACCGGGACAGCAATGAAGAAAACTTGATTCGTAAGTCCGATGTGTAGTCGGGTCACGGGACTGTATGCTTCCTCTATGCGATGGCTTCTCCAGAACGAACGCACACTACGGATGATTTATTCAGGAATCAGCGGTGCCATCGGCAAGTCTGGCTGGAATCCATGGGAAATATTACTTAACTGGTATCGCTGGTGTGTTTATGCCGTAGTGAATCGGCTGCCATCGTGCTCGTTGGTACTTTTTTTACGCGCATGGATGCATGCCATTTGATGTTCTTGCACGTGATTAGTAGTCATTATCCATTTAGAAGTTTGTACAGTTTGAGCGAATGTACCAAAAACGCCAATTGCTTGAAAAGTAATGGATAATACGATGGTTTTTCTTGAAGGTATGGAAGGGGAATTACAGGGATGACAGAGACGTTTAACCCGGATACATCTACCGCGACGACCACAGTTGCACTCGTTCGGGACACAATCCGCCGCCAACCGAATGCCTGCGCTCTTAAGTATAAAGTAGGTAAAGAATGGACAGAGACCACGTGGAAACAGGTCGGTGATCAAGCGAATGCCGCGAGCATCGCCCTGAAATCAGCCGGCATTGCCCCTGGAGACAAAGTTGCCATTCTGTCTGAGAATGAACCAAAGTGGTTGTTCGCCGACCTCTCCATCGTAACACTTGGTGCCGCCACGGTTGGCATTTATCCGACGCTACCGGCGCAGCAGGTTTCGTTCATTCTTCGAAACTGCGGTGCCAAAGCCATATTCGTTCAGGATAAAAAGCAGCTCGCCAAAATCATCGCGATACAGGGCGAATGTCCAGACCTCAAGACAGTGGTTATTTTCGCAGATTCAGACGCAACGGATACTGTTCCGTCGTTCACTGACTTCATTGCTCCGTACTTAGGTCAGGCAGAGCTTCCCGTTGCGGCGACCCCCGACGACGTCGCTGTCCTGATTTATACCAGCGGTACAACAGGTGATCCCAAAGGCGCAATGCTGACACACCGCAACCTCGTTTCAAACGCGAAGGCTACCTACAAGCACCTTGTTGTTGGGGATGCTGTGGTTGGCCCGGATGACACATTCCTTAGCTTCCTCCCCCTTGCCCATTCCTTCGAACGTATGATTCACCTTCTGGCTCTCGCGGCCGGTTCCAAGGTTGTTTATTCACATGGCGTTCGTACCCTTGTGGATGAAATGGCGACGCAAAAACCGACGATTATGGGGTGCGTCCCACGCGTCTATGAGTCCATTCAGGAAAAGCTCATGGAAACGGCCGCCAAGGGTCCTGAAAAGAACCGGAAACTGTTCGAAGAGACGATTGCTGTTGGCAAAAAGATGCTCGAGTACCGACAGGCAGGCAAGGTGCCCGGAATCATCACATCCGTTAAACACATGGTCCTTGACAAGCTGGTCGCCGAGAAGGTTCGCCAAAAATTCGGTGGTCAATGGCGCATCTGGATTTCAGGTGGAGCCGCACTAAACCCCGATACGGCCCGGTTCTTTATCGCGCTAGGTTTCAACCTTCTTGAGGGCTACGGACTTACTGAAACAAGCCCTGTGATTTCCGTAAATCCGGTTGGAAAGCAGAAAATTGGCACCGTTGGAACTGTTATCGAAGGTGGCGAGATCATGATTGCTCCAGATGGCGAAATCTGCTATCGCGGTGAGAATGTCATGAAAGGCTACTTTAACAATCCTCAGGCGACTTCGGACATGATTGATGCCGATGGTTGGTTACACACCGGCGATATTGGTACCTACGAAGGCGGCTATCTCAAGATCACTGATCGAAAAAAGGACATCATCGTTCTCGCAAATGGCAAAAACGTCTCGCCAACGCCAATCGAAGCATCAATCAAGGAAAGCCCGTTTATTCAGGAAATCGTGCTGCTTGGAGACAAACAAAATGTTTGTTCAGCTCTCGTCATTCCCAACATTGAACGCTGTATTGCCTGGGCAAAAGAGCAGGGAACTGAGCTGGCAGATGGAGACGCTGTCATCGGTAGTGCAGAGATCAAAAAGCTCATCAAGGCGGAAATCGACAAGTATTCCACCTGGCTTGCGGACTTTGAAAAAATCCGCCGCTTCACTCTGCTAAATACGACGTTTTCAATCGATGGTGGCGAGCTTACGCCAACGATGAAAGTCAAACGCCGCGTCATCAACCAGAAGTTTGCAGCAGAAATCGCCGCACTTTTTGGCGACGGTAGCTAATCTTAATCAATGCTGGAGGAAAGTGCTTTGCGCTGGCCTCCAGCACACAAATCATCGACCGGGACAGACTGCGCTTCAAACCTACACAACGCTTACAGTCCCTTCCACACTCGGTCGCCAATCCTAAACCGCACGCATAAGGTGCCATCATGAACGCTTCCAAGGCATCCTCTTCCCACTTTGCCGATACGCCGGCCTGGTACCTGCGTACCAGCGCATTCTGGTTTGCCACCAGCTTCAAATGGTTCATTCTCTTCATTCTGCTTCCACTTCAGGTTGGCACACTGGCCAAAACGGGTGAAGCCAATCAAGCCTGGGGGCAGGTCGTTGCTCTCGGTGCTACATGGGCGATGATCGGGCCGGCTCTCTTTGGCTGGCTGTCTGACAGGACATCCTCAAAATTTGGCAAGAGACGTCCATTTATCGCAATAGGCGCAGCGATGACGGTAATCGCCCTCGCGTTTCTCGGGGCAGCGAACTCGCTGCCACTGATGATGATCGGCTATCTATTTCTCCAGGTCTCCGATGATGTGGCGACAGGTCCCTATGCATCCGTTCTGCCGGATCTCGTCCCGATGGAGCACCGCGGAAAGGCAAGTGGAATCATTGGGTTGCTCCAGCTCACGGCTCAAATCGCGGCTGCTGCTGTAGGTTTCCTCCTTTCCGGGAATCTCCTCGCCGTGTACGGTGCGATCGCTGGCGTAAATCTTATCTGCGGGCTCATTGTTGTCATCGCCCTCAAGGAGCAAGTCCAGACAACAGCAGCACCTGCAGCGAACGGTCCGTTCTTTAGTCTTAATGACTGGATTGCACCGTGGAAAAGTGCCGACTTCCGCTACGTCTGGTTTAGCCGCGCTCTGGTTGCGCTTGGCTTTTACATCATCACAAACTATGCGGTCAACTACATGAAGGATGTCATCAAAGTCTTTGTCATTCCTGGATTGATGACCCTCAAAGACCCGATGCAGGCGGCGATTGCCGTTGTACTCCTGATGTCCGTTAGTGGAGCAGCGATTTCAGTAACGGCAGGGCGCTGGGTCGACACGATTGGCCGTCGGAAAGTAACGCTCTGGTCGGGCTGGGCGATGTTCATTACGCTTATCCCATTTGCCCTGATTCCACGCTTTGATGTCATCCTTCTCGTCGGGACACTGTTCGGGGCAGCCTACGGAGCGTATATGGCATCATCGGTTGCCCTGGTCGCCGATGTGCTTCCAGACGCTGAATCATCAGCAAAAGATATGGGTATATGGCAGGCCAGTGTCAGTAGCCCGCAAATTGTTTCAGGGCTGTGTGGCGTACTGGTTGATAGTGTCAATCGGCAGCGACCTGGTCTTGGCTATGCGGCCGCATTTCTGATTTCCGCCGCCGCATTTTTGCTTGGATGCCAGCTTGTAAAGCGCATAAAGGGCAGTCGATAAGCCGCTCAAACCTTGGTGGTTGCCCAGTTTCCGCGGCGATATGCAGCGATCAGGAGAACCATAGAAACAACGGGAGTGCTTGCAATACCCAACCATACACCCATCACCCCTAGACCGGTCAAGGTTGACAACGCATAGGCCAGCAATACGCGAAAGCCCGTTGTAACAAACGTGACTGTGCGCGGAGTCCTGGTGTCACCTGCGCTCGACAAAACACCTGCAAGGACGAGATTGACAGCGACAGCGGGTTGAATAAATGCCATCAGCTGTAGATAGCGTGTCGCAAGACCGACTGCTTCAGGGGCACTTGTTGGTAACATCAGCTGCGCAATACCGGAAGCCAATAAGCCGAAACTCACACCCGCTATCGTCATCGTGAGCACAGCCTGCCCAATAGAAACCAACGCGGCATCCTTTGCACGAGCGAGATTATTCGCGCCAAGGTTTTGGCTGACGAATGTTCCCGCGGTTGATGCAAACGCATTCCCCGGTAAAAAGGCAAGCGATTCGACGAGTACTCCGATGCCATGCGCAGCTCCCGCAGCAGAGCCGCTTTGTGTTCTCAACAATAACGCCTGGATGGTAAGTCCACTGAGGGCAACAACCGCTTGCCTTGCAGAAGCGGGAAGGCCAACGTGCAAAATACGCTTTAGCATCGCTGTGTCCGGCAACCAACTCCCCTTTAGTCCATTACTTAGAGCAGTCGCTGGTAAAAAGATGATGAAGAGTAATGTTGCTATGGTCTGGCTGATACCGAGGGCGGCTCCCCCACCACTTACTCCCATCCGCGGAAATCCGAACATGCCGAAAATAAGGATGTAGTCGAACAGGATATTTAGCGCAACAGTAACAGCGATAACCTGCATCGCCCGTCGGGACTCTCCCAAGACTCCAAAAACCGTATTGCCAATCACCAAAGTAAACAACGATGGCACAGCAAGCATCGACCAGCGGAGATATGAAACACCTTCATCAAAGCTGGATGGATTGCCACGGTAACCGATGGTTTGTAGGAGTGAAGGAGCGAAGAGAGCGACAAACCCTCCAATCGCACTGCCGACAAGGACAGAAACCAGCACGGTTTGCCTTAGGGCCGCTGTGGCCTCCGATGTGTTTCCGGATCCGATGGCACGCCCGATAATTGCCGCTGCCCCCACAGAAAATGCGACCAGAATCGTCATCAGGGCAAGCCGAATTTCGTGGACTACCGTAACGATGGCAAGGGCATCTACACCGAGGCGTCCCATGAAGAGCTTGTCAGCAATGCTATTGGCGGACATCAGGAGACCGCTGGCAATCGCCGGAAGCGCTAACTTCCAAACAGCGGGGCGCAGTGGTCCACTTAGGATACCGTGTGAGTCTGACGTGTTGTTCATAACCTACCAACGAAATTCGCCACCGGTCTCTTATTCCCTGCCACGCACACGGAATGACAACACTTGCCTAGCGACGCGCTAGTACTCCGACAATGATCACAATAAAGACGACACCAGCGAGTATCCAGATGAGCGGATTGTCGTACACACCCAGAAACTGCCAGACAAACATCGCCAATGCACCAAGCGCTCCAACCAATAATCCAACTTTTGCTGCACTGGATGGGCTTCCGCGACGGTTCATCGATCTAACGCTGGTATAGATCACCCATGGGATAAGGGTAAAACAGAGGACGATTGAAACACCCACCACAATCCACTTATCGACCACGCTGTGAACTTTGAATTCATAAAACGTGTCTGGAGCCTGCGGATATCGGGTAGATCCGGTCTCGGTTGTGACGACAAAATACCCCTTGTGATCGCCTTTTTCAAAGCCATTGACTTCCCACGTGACCGTTGCACCATCCGCACTGGAGCCTTCGACAGCCTTCATCGGAATGTCGATATTCCCACTCCGTGACTCATCATGAAAGATGGCCTTCGTGACATCATCTCCACGCGGGTCGACATACTGCAGTCGCAGCGTATAGCGCTTTCCGGTTTGATAAAGGTTTGGTAACGCTTGGTTCCCTGGTGTAGACAGCGTGGCACCTTGCGCAAACACTCCGGAGATAACTCCGCAGACTACAACAAGCAGGACAAATATTCGGCGAATCACGTTCTTCCACGCTCCCAGCTGACCGGTGTAACTTTCCATCGATATTCAGCAACGCTCTCAGTATCCCCGGCGACCGACCGGATACGCAATGTGTCACCCACTCGGACCGGAACGCTGACAGTACCGCTGACATCAACTCCATTGACAGATAGAACCCAGCGTGATGGCTGCCCCGACACGGTAACAGCCTTGGCTACGAGGACTCCCCGGTCTAATGTAAGTATCGCGATCGCACTTGTGCTTCCAGGAAATGGTAACGATTGCGTACATCCGGCAACCAAACCGCCAACTCCAACCGAGTCTGTTCCACGAAATACTAAATCACGACCGCTTCGTGTTCCCGTCTCAATCGCGATGGCAAGCGGTTTACGACTCTTCAGCATCACGAAAACACCCGCAGCCGCAAGCACCACTGCACCACCAATCAGATATGGCCATACAGGATCATCAGGGGGAGGCGGTGGAACGTTTGCAGGCGCAACCGGCATACTCTCTTTGGGTGGCGTCGTGATATCCTTCGGGCTCCGTTCGATTGGGCGCTTGCTATCTGAATCAATCGTTACACCAAAGCCGAAGGTCCTTCCGCCTTTAGCTTCAAATGCAGAAATATCCCGGCGATAAGAATCGCCGACTGATGTCTTCGCAATCTTGCTGAGGTCTCCGCCCTTGTCATAGTAGTTTGCATAGTTTTGGAGCTCAGTCGGATTATCACGCGGAGCATCGTTGTAAGAATCCGTCACAAAAACAATCACTGGTGACTTTGCACCGCGGTCAAGTGCCTGCCTTAGTGCGGCATGATGTGGCAGCCTTAGATTCGTACCAGCACCTTCGAGAGCTTTGTATGGAATTGCATCAAGCGCCTCTTTGCGATCTTTATTAGATGAAATGGGACCATCAAAGAGAACATGCTCTGAGGCATTCACGCCAACGATACGTACATATGTGCCCTGTACTGCTGCTTCCTTGACGACACGCAGCGCAGCCTGCCGGGCTTTCGTCATCATCCCATTCGTCAACATACTGCCGCTGACATCCTGAATCAGCGCAATGTAATCAGGTCGCTTCTGCTCGATCGACTGAAGGATGGCTTTGGATTGTTCGAGGCTGGTGTCCTGTGCGACTGCAGACTGATTGGGTGCGATAATGGCGATACCGCAAATCAGAATAGCAGTGACAAATGCAGTACATCTCATTTATAGGGATTGTATCAAGCAGGTATCAACGATATCCGGCACTGATGATGCGTGCAGTAACCGCTGCAGTGTGTCGGTACCAGCCGCTGGCCAGATTTTCAGCCTGCCCGCCAGGAGCATTCGTCGATAGAAACACCTGGCTTCGATAGTCCCCGGGTGCAAGCCTTGCAGCACTCACCACAAATGGAATCCTGCCGGTCCCGTTTGGTGCGATCACAATTGGCAACGGAATTTGCCGTACGTTCAGCCATGGATGCTGCGTGGCAACAACACGAATCAGCAGTGTTGCCTCACCAGTGTTGCGGATGAGTAGGTTCAGCTCTCCACCACTACCGGATACAACAGTGCAGCGATCCGGCTGATCACAAACCAGCTGTGGATGCCCTTTCTCTACCCGCGCACCCGGCAAACCGCTACGCATGTCTGCGGCACTTGGCTGGCCCCCCGCTTTGGTGATGCTATCCATAGCTATCTCATCCAGGCCTTCGAGGACCTCCCGAATTGCCGCCAGCGTTTCACAGCGCAAGACCAGCCCTTCTACCCGTGCCCGTACGACAGGACTTGCAAATGGGCCAGACTTTGGTAGAAGCGCCGTCACAAGCTTCGTCGCGGCAACGATATCAGCAGATGGCCCGGCTCCGGGTCCGTACACATTGTTGTGATGCGGTGCTGTTGGATCGCAGATTCCACCATCTGCAAGATACATTCGTAAATCGTCACCAATAATGAGGTTGTCCAGCGACAATCCGCCGTGGGCAATCCCGGCAGCATGAAATACGGCAAGCCCATCCAGAAGGGGGACAATCCAGCGCCGTAACGTCTCGGTATCCGCCCGTCCGCCGACTCCCATCCAGTATTGTCGAAGGTTCTTGCCTTTCAACACATCACGAATTGTATAAACACTGTCGTCGACGAGCATCCAGCGTCGAAATGGGACAATCGTTTGGTGGACGGCATCCAGTGCCCCAGTGAGGCGATTTTGGAGCACCGAGGTACTCGGAATCCTGCGGACCATGACCGGTCGCCCTGTAAGCGTATCTGAGCCAATCCAAGCGCTGACATCGGGTTGAGGTGTTGAAACGACACCCGCATTGGCAACCTGTTTCGTGATTACTGCCGGAAGTTGCTCAGACATCTAGAGCACCCCCGTCATCCGGAGCGCATGCAGAACGCCACGGGTGGTGGCAACATAGACATTGCCGTCTGCGTAGGCCATCGGAACACTCACCTGGGGTCCGCCACCACCAGCATCATAGACATCATCTACCGCCATCCCGGCAGCAAGACGATGTAACCGGGCATCCTTGCCAGCAAACAAAAAGCCATCCGGGGCGACGATAGGCTGTGCCCGAACCGGACCGCGGCTGGTCCGCTGAACAGGCTGACCTGTTTCACGGCTGACTAGGCACAATCCCTCCACCGTTGGAACAGCAAGAACACTGTCGGCAATGCTGGGTGTCCCGGTGATTGCCCCACCGAGGACAGGCGACTGCCAGATTACTTCTCCCGTTTCCAGCATCAGGGCTCGAAGAATGCCATCGTGTCCGCCACAGTACACGATTCCATCATTGATTACCGGTGCGGCATCAAAGCTGTCTGCCAGCTGTGTGTACCAGAGTGTGACACCAGTGGATGCATTAATCGCAAGCACCCCGCCAGTGTCATCGTGAACGACGACCACATTGTTGTGTGCTGCTGGAGTACACTCCGGACGACCGGACATGGGAACTTCATACCTGATGCGCCCGCCGTCGGTGGTAAGCACAACAAGCCTGCCAGTATGGATGCCATCTGCGACGGGTACTGCCACTGCCTCATTGTTAAGTGGAATCACGGAGCCATAAACTGAGCCACCAATATCCACCATCCAGCGACGTGTGCCTCGGATTGCATCCACAGCAACGACACTACCGCTCACAAGTCCGGCCACAATCAGGTCACCAACCACACAGACGCCGCCGCGATCAGGATGAACAGGCGCAGGCAATGCATACGGATCCCAAACAGGCGTGCCAGATTCGACATCGAACGCGTGCAGTAAATGCTCACCATCACCGGTTGTGCTTGCGGCATATACCACACCGAATGCGGTTATCACGGATGACCACTGCAATCGCCTGAGCGGATTCGTATGCAATGTAACCGGATATTGCCAGATTAGGGCACCGGCACCAAGAGGAACATCGGCATTACCCGTATGACTGCTGTTTCCTCCAAGCGTAACCCAGTCCTCACTTGCACGGATGACGTGATTTGGACTGACCAGACAGGTACGCACCCGCCAAGTGTTTAGAACGCCACATTGAGGGCATGGGCGAAGTCTCTCAAAACAGTGCATACATACGGTAGGAGGTTTGGCTCCGAGATGACTTGGGATATGCAGGACTTTTTTGCAGGAAGGGCATACAGCTACGGGAAGATGAACCGACACCGATGCGGATTGCTCTACGCGAACTCCAGCAGAATTCTGCTGCGTAAACTCAATGTGTAGTTCACCAAGAGGTGGCCGCCCTCCCTCCACCATTCGCCTGGCAGCAGAGACATCAACCACGACGTCAGCATCCATGATTCCACCAGCGGCTAAAGCAAAGCTCTGCGGAACGATTGACAGCCAAGGCTCAGATGATTTGGCAGTGACTCTTAGGGCACCCCGCCCTACGCGTGCCGCAAAACGAAGCTGCTCATCGAAAAAACCTCCGGAAACAAATGCTTCCGCAGGTAATTTTATGGACATACTGTTCCACGGGAGTTCGTCTGAATCGGTCATGCGCTGTAATGGTGAGTGTAGCGGGGTCGGTATGCCCCGTCAAGCCTCTCCAGCGTAACTTCGACCCGGGGCGTAGAATGTAACAATGAGCAAGGGAATCGTCCTCGCCGGAGGTAGTGGAACGCGTCTCTATCCGGCAACCAAAGCCGTTTCAAAACAGTTGATGGCCGTCTACGATAAACCGATGGTCTATTACCCACTCTCCACCCTCATGTTGAGTGGAATCCGGGACATCATGCTGATTAGCACCCCTGATGACCTCCCGCTGTTCGAACGCCTCCTTGGGGATGGAAGTGCATATGGAATTTCCCTCCAATACGCTGCTCAGCCACGCCCGGAGGGTCTTGCCCAGGCATTTCATATCGCCAAGGACTTTCTCGCCGGTGGTCCTGCTGCACTCGTACTTGGAGACAATGTCTTTTACGGACATGGCCTTCCGGAACAGCTGCGAAGAGCCGCAAACCGCACATCCGGTGCCACCGTCTTCGGATATCACGTGGCAGATCCTGAACGCTACGGGGTGATGGACTTCGATGCAACCGGGCGGGTCATCTCTATCGAAGAAAAGCCGGAGAATCCAAAGTCAAACTATGCAGTTGTCGGGCTTTACTTCTACGATAAAGACATTACGGATATCGCAGCCGCTGTAAAACCAAGTCACCGCGGTGAGCTGGAAATCACCACCGTAAACCAGATGTACCTGGCAAAAAATGACCTGCATGCCGAAATCCTTGGTCGCGGAACCGCGTGGCTCGACACTGGCACCCACGATGCACTCCTGGAGGCAGGTAACTTTGTTGCCGCCATCGAGCGCCGTCAGAGCCTCAAAATCGCCTGCCTCGAGGAAATCGCACTGCAAAATGGTTGGATATCTGCCGATGATGTCGTTGCGGCAGCAAGTGTCCTTGGCAAGACAGGTTATGCCTCCTATTTGCGAAGAATTGCCAGCGAAACAAAACCCAACCTCCCGGAGACCAGATAAGACATGGCTGACCGACTTTCCCCATCCGATATCCACCCGGATTACGCGAATGTCCTGACCACACAGAGCTACGCTCCACGGACCAACATCGAGGGTGTAAAGATCATCGAGCTGCGTACGTTCCAGGATGATGGCGGTGCATTCGCTGAGATCATCCGCCTCGATGACAATGGTCGCCTCGCAGCATTCCCCGACTTTCAAGTCCGTCAGTCATCCTGGTCAGTTGTCCAGCCAGGAGCGATAAAGGCGTTTCATATTCATTACAATCAGGATGATGTCTGGTTTGTCCCGCCGACAGAGCGGCTTCTAGTTGGCCTGGTAGATGCTCGCGCGGACAGTCCAACACTAAATGCACAAATGCGCTTACTTCTTGGCGGAGGCGTAGCTCGACTCCTGTTCATCCCCCGCGGTGTCGCACACGGCTGTGCAAATGTTGGCAACACTACCAGCCAGCTCGTTTACTTTGTGAACCAACACTTTGATGCCGCAGCTCCGGATGAACATCGCCTTCCATTTGACATCTTGGGTACTGACTTCTGGGAAATGACCCCCGGCTAAACACCGACCATGTTTGGTAGGATAAACGCCGTATGAAAAGCACATGTTCCGCGTGTGGCGGTCAAATGCACAAAGGACGCCTTCAGGTTGGTAACGGGGATGCCCGTATCACGATTACAGGAAAAGCATCCGATGACTTTCTCGGAGTAGCCTCTGTAACTACATCCCCGGTTGCCGCCAAAGTCTGCGAAAAGTGCGGGCGCATCGACCTGTTCGCGACAAACCTCCAAGACCTGCTCAGCATTGACTGAGTTCCCAAAGGCAAAATGGGGCAGCTATAACGCCACGTTCGTACTGACCGCGGCAGCTCCGATTACGCATGTGGTCGTTTTCCCGTTCTACGGTGACCTCATCGTGCTTGCAGAGATCATCAACCGCGGCTGGTGCATCCCGAGTGGCCATATCGAGCCCGGAGAGCCCCCTGAAATTGCCGCGCATCGGGAAGCCATGGAAGAAGCCGGCATCGAGCTCGGGATGCTAACCTACCTGGGCGCTTTCCTCCTGACGGCGGAAGATGGGACCGCAGGGGCCGCAAACGCCTACATCGCGACCGTCACAAAAATGCACGATGCCCCTACAGGCAGCGATTCCGCTGGTCGGGCGCTTTTCCGCGTCGAAGATGTGAGTGAGACCTATTACCACTGGGATGAGCTCTTAGACAGCGCATTCCAGTACGCATGGTTCCGGGCTCAAAAGGACTTACGGATTGGGTATCCGATTCCCGAAGATATTGGGGATGCCGGGCTGCCACCGGAAATGTGACAGCCACTCGGGATGACAGGTACACTCGTGTGGCCCACATCCCAACCGTGGGCGGTATGAGCCCTATGGAAACCGAACCCGTCACAGACAGCCGCGTCCCCGTTAGCATTAAAGGCCCCGCAATCCGTATCCGCGGAGCACGCCAAAACAACCTAAAGAACGTCGATATAGACATTCCGAGGGACAAGCTGGTGGTCATCACCGGACTCTCTGGAAGCGGGAAATCATCGCTTGCATTTGACACCCTGTACGCTGAGGGCCAGCGCCGCTATGTCGAGTCTCTCTCTGCGTATGCACGGCAGTTCCTCGGCCAGATGGATAAACCGGATGTCGACCAGATTGAAGGTCTTTCGCCAGCAGTCGCCATCGATCAGAAATCCACCAGCCGTAACCCACGCTCTACCGTAGCCACTGTCACTGAGATTTACGACTACCTCAGACTCCTATATGCGCGGGCAGGCCGCCCTCACTGTCCACAGTGTGGCAAACCCGTAAGCCAGCAACAACCAAGTCAGATTGTCGACCAACTCATGCAGCTGCCCGAAGGCACCCGAATGCAGCTCATGGCCCCGATCGCACGCGGCCGTAAAGGCGAGTATCGTAAAGAACTCGAGGACATCCGTAAAGAGGGCTATGTCCGTGTCCGCATCGATGGCACCATCTACGACATTTCTGAAGAGATTCCAACGCTCGACCGCTACAAGCAACACGATCTCGATATTGTTGTGGACCGGGTCGTTGTGCGTGCCGGTACAGAGAAACGCCTCGCAGACTCAATAGAGTCAACCCTGAAGCGCGGCAATGGTGTTCTGGTCATCGATATCGTGGATGGCGAATGCCA
>CAZSGJ010000037.1:19384-24447 GCA_964606305.1 uncultured Armatimonadia bacterium | reverse complement strand
ATGGATCGCCGAACTTATCGGAGCCGTGGTCCACGCCCCAGAGGTCTGTCGTCCCCGGGCGCATCCTTAGCTTTTCGTTGTTACGGATTCCGCCGGCGACCAATGTCTTGCCGGTGCCATCCTTTGCAAATTTCCAAATCTTCTGGCGGTCAGTCGCACGCATATCACTGGCATTTGCCGCATCCCCGATACCTGTATAAATGGCATCCGCGGTGACTTCCAGTGCACGCCACCAGTGTCCGCCACCATTTGGGAGATCCTTAATGACGGTGATGTCTTCATCGGCGACGCCATCATTATTTGTGTCACGTGCCTTGTGGATTTCTCCCGACTGAGAGTACCAAAGCCATCCTCCCTCAAATGCCATCCCGTGGACGGTTGGCTTTCCAGTAACGAACGCCGTGGATGCTTCGTAGAAGCCATCCTTGTCTTTGTCAACGAAAGCACGAATCTCGCCTGGGTTTGGCCGGCTGATGAACAGGGTGCCTTTGTCATCAAACTCAATGAAACGGGTTCCAGGTTGCTCGGCGGCAATGGTTACCTTGTAGCCGGGGCGGACCCAAAAGTTTGGGACATCATCCTGAGCAGGCTGGACGGGCAATGCGGCGGCGGTGATAGCGGCGATCAAACTCCACATATAAGGTTCTCTCCCACGGGTTTGTTACCCGTTTGTTTGTCAGATGTTCGTATTCCCGAATGGATGACAGGATTCCTGCCAGCGCAGACTGGATGCTTTATTCATGTAACCGATGCGTCGTTTGCTGTTTCTGCATGATGCAACGAATGCTCTGGTCTCGGTCCCATTCTGCATCAGCCGTCAGAATTTGTCTCCAAGGCCTTTGAGCGGAAAATCTTTACTTGGCTTGTGTTGACGGCTTGCGTAGGCATCAAAATCAGACACGACGAGGCGGGCCTTGGATGCGACATTTGTCACCTCACGCGGGTCTTCACGGAGGTCATAGAGCTCCCATGGCTGGCTGCCCTTATCCAGATTTCCCCGGACTGCCTTAAATCGCTCATTCCAGACGGCCTGCCAGCCGCCGTATCCAGCGAACTCCCGGTATAAAAACCGCTTTTTGTGCTTACTTGGCTTGCCTTGAAGCTCATTAGCGTGGCTGACACCATCGGCGTTTTTGGGAATGACATCGGATGCATCCAGGAGCTCGAGCAACGTTGGGACCCAGTCTTCAAAACCTGAGAGGGTGTCAGTCGATTGACCAGCAATGATCCGACCCTTCCAGGAGATAATCGCGGGTACACGGATACCACCTTCGTACATCGAGCCTTTACGCCCACGGAGCCCATTGGCCGAGTCAAAGTACTCGGTATCGGTGCCACCGAGCTGGTCATAGAGCGGGCCGTTATCCGATGTGAACACAAAAATAGTGTCCTTCTCGAGGCCAAGACGCTTTATCGTTTCTACGACTTGTCCAACGTGTTTGTCCAGCTCACGAATCATCGCGGCGTAGGTTGCCCGTGGATGTTGGTTTGGCAGGTAGGACTTTCCACCAACATATGGAGTGTCAGTGCCATGTTTGCCAACTTCGGCTTTCGTTGCATCCGGGGGCGCCTGAAGAGCGAGGTGCGGGATAGTGGTCGGGATGTAGCAGAAGAACGGCTCGTTTTTATGTGCTTCTATCCAATAGCAGGCTTCCCGTGTGATGCGTTCCGGAGCATATTCATTTCCGATATAGCCATCATAGGATTTGGCATCCGCCGGGTTGTCCGTAGGCTTTAGTTTCTGATTCGGACTGAAGTCACGGTTGTTGAGCGGTACTTTTCGGCTGCCATCATCAAGGAATGCCGGGTAATGGTTATGCGCGTGGCGCTGACCATGGTAGCCAAAGAAGCGATTGAAGCCGCGCCTCAGAGGTTCGCCGGAGTTGCCGGGTTTTCCGAGACCCCATTTTCCAAAGCCACCGCAGATGTAGCCGAGGTCACTGAGCATTTCACTCAGGATAGGGATGTTTGTCGGGACTGGCATTTGCTCATCAGTGCCCACATCTTTGTTGTCACGAACAGGAGTATGTCCGGAATGGAGTCCGGTCATCAGCACGCAGCGCGATGGTGCACAGACGGGGCTACCGCTGTAGTGACGGGAGAAACGCATGCCTTGATCGGCGAGCGCATCAATGTTTGGAGTAGAGAACCGGCGTTGTCCAAAGCAGGAAAGGTCGCCGTAGCCAAGGTCATCCGCGAGAAAGAAGACGATGTTAGGGCGGCGGTTTTGGCGTGTGGTCTTGCGTGCGGAACGGGTGAACATGGTAATCGATGCTCCCGGTGGAATTACCGGTAGTCTACATCCGAATATCAATCCGTCCACATAACAAAATCCCCGGGAAATCGTGTGATAACCCGGGGGAGTAGTTCGAAGCATTGGATCGAAGGTGCTAGCCCACCTTGACCTTTTGTCCGGGAATCAGGCGCTTGCCTGGAACCCGTGGGTTTTTGAACCGGACACCTTCGAAGGTGATTTGCAGAATTTCAAGTGCGACACGTGTGTCAGACTTGTCCGCATTTACCATCCGCCAGTGACCGGACTGCCGGCTGCCGAACAAAACCTGTGCTGTGTGCTTGATTCGCTGCGTTTTAGCATCCAGCTTTTCCGCAGACATGCCGGTGACCTGTAACAGATGCTCCAGATTTGCCCGGCTTGCTCTTACTACGTGCCAGTTCTTCGGGAGCTTACGTGTTTCGGCGTAATCCTTCAAATCACTGATTTTGTCGCGTTCCGGATCCAGAGAAACGCTGATGACAACGGTATCTTTCCGAAGCTGCGGCGACATCATCGCCAGAATCTTCCTGAGGTTCATTGTCGTACCGGGACATGTTCCATTACACCGTGTGTAGAAGAACTGAATGATGAGGTTTTTGCCTTCACTCAGTGCAGCAATTGATGTCGCCGTACCATCCGTTTTCGTGACAACGGTGTCCGGAGTCCACTGATGCTGAACGTGTTTTTGTGTGAGGACAATGGGGCCCCGTGGTACCCACGGGGCTATCTTGATAGGGTCTTCCTTAAGGGATGACATTGTACCAAGCCATCATTGCCATATCTTCGTGTCCAAGGTTGTGGCAGTGGAACACATACGGGCCTGTGAAGGTGCGGAACTGAACGTACAGCTGGCAGGCACTTGTGTTGGACAGCAGTACGACATCCTTTCTTCCTCGCTCCCATGGCTGTGGTGTTGCACCACCGCGCTTGAGGATACGGAAGAACTCCTGGTGGATATGCAGTGGGTGGTCCCAGCCACCGCCCTGGACGGAGACATTCCAGATCTCCGCCGAGCCAAGCTTTGGCTGGAAGAGAGGAACATTGGGGTTCCAAGGAAGACCGTTGATCGTCCAGACTCCACCTGCCTGCGACAAAACCAGAGACCTTGTTGCGACTACTTTCGTCATATCCACCGGGGTCAATGGGCGGAGCACCGCTGGCACGCGACTTGGGTCTGGAGCAGCCGTTGCGCCTTCGACGACGAACAGGACGAGTGGATCACCGGTTGGTGAAACTCCGAGAGGCTTGTTCCCATCGGACTGCATGATGTGATCGTTAAGCGTAATCTGCGTTCCTGCCGGGAAGCTGGAGAAGTCAACGATAATCTCGTAGCGCTCTGCATTACCCATTTGGTGTTGGGTGACCTGCACTGGTGCTGGGAGGAGACCGCCATCGGATGCGATGATCTTGAATGGAAGTCTGGTTGTGCCCTTCCAGAGACGGAACATCCACTCGCGTGCGATGGAACCTGCCAGCAGGCGGAAGCGATACTTGCGGCGCTGGACCTTGAGGTAAGGCTTGACTTTGCCATTGACTGTCTTCAGATTACCGACTTGACCCTTGGTGTCGAGCTGGTTGAACAACAGAGAACCATCGGCGTTGAGGGCGACATCACGGAAAACGAGAGGCACATCGTATGCACCTGATGGCAGTCGCAGAGCGGCTGGGTTGGTGTCATTTTCGTTACCCGAGTCAAGTGTGTCAAAGTGCAGCGACATTCCGGCAAGTCCACGGTAGACGTTGGATGCCGTGTAGTCGATGGTGTGGTCGTGGTACCAGAGGGTTGATGGCCATTCGTTTGAGTCATTGTCAGGAACGATGTTTGGGATCAGGTGGTCACGGTAGGTACCTGGGAGGATGAAGTCGAGTGGCCAGCCATCGTCCATTGGGGACTGGTGTCCACCGTGGTGGTGCATCGATGTCTCAGGCATACCGAAGCCAACGTGAGCTGGGTTGAGGTTGTTGATACGGCGGATAACCGTCGGAACGCCGAGGCGGTTAATGAAGGTTGGGCCAGGGAAGGTGCCGTTGTACAACCACATTTTCGTTGCAGGCAAGTCGCGGTGGAACTGGTGGAAGCCCTCCGCTTCTACCAGCTCGTGGTAGTTAGGTGCACCGAATGCGGTAACGCGTGGGTCAAAGGCCGCTCCACTGATTATGTTCTGTGGGTTGAGGACGGGAGGTGTTGGCAGTGGATCCACCCACGGCGTCAACGTGACAGGGGTACCCGCTTGCGCGATTCCCTTACGGATGATGAACGGAGCAGCGGTGATTCCAGCACCAGCTGCTAGTCCAGTCGTTAGTAGTGTTCGTCGATTCATTGTCATTTCCTGTTTTGGCTTGCTCTGGATGATTACGAAGTCAATAAGCAAGCCTTATTCGTAACGTGTTTATTCAACAGGAGATTAACTATTTACATAGATGTAACAAATACTGTGGTTTTGTAAATGTTTTTCATGGCGGAGCAAATATGCAGGTAATTGTGCGTACTTACGTAGTCATTGACACACCAGACGATTTTGTATTACGTATTCGTATGTTTTCTGTGATCACCCGAACTAAACGCAGGCTGATCGGCGCAACTAATTTGAGGCGGTGCGGGATTGATTGAGCTCTGTCCCGTGTCGAATCCACAAAGGAGTTCATGTCACTGTGCACATCGTGGATTGACTGGTGATTGGTACCATCACGTAACCCCCAACCTTCAGGCTCACTGCGCCAAGAGGCTTCGTTTCAACCTTGCGCGCAAAACGGTATCCAGCACGGTGTTGTTACTTTTGGGGCTTGT
>CAZSGJ010000037.1:3853-19284 GCA_964606305.1 uncultured Armatimonadia bacterium | reverse complement strand
AAATGTCAAACAGCCCACACCGGTTGGTGAGGGCTGCTTTCAGATGACAATCAATCAAACAATCAAACAGACTGGAAAGCTTAGGCTCTGGATCGCCTTGTTCTATCCAGGGTGACGCCGGGGCGTCGTGGGTTGCGGTACTGAACCCCTTCGAATGTGATTTGGAAGAGTTCCTTCACCACATGAGGCTCAGACCACTGAGGGTTGGCCATACGCCAACGACCTGTTCTTTGGCTTCCGAAGATAACTTCGGATGCGTGCACAATTGCCTTCGTCTTTTTATCGTATGGTTCGGCGTTGAAGCCGATCGAGTCCAGCAGAGAGTCGAGTGCCTGACGATCACAGCGGGCCACCTGCCACCATTCCGGCAGGTTGTTCCTGCTTGCGAATGACTTCAGGTCTCCTGTCGTATCCCGCTCAGGGTCGAGCGAGATAGACAGAATCACTGCATCCTTTTCAAACTTTCCGGGCATCAACCTGACAATCTTTTTGAGATTGTGCGTCGTTACCGGGCAGCTGCCATTACACCTGGTGTAGAAGAAGTGCAGGACCAGGTCGCGTTGCTTTGCAAGCGCACTAATCGTTGTCTTCGTTCCGTTCTTCAGTGTAATCGGCGCATCAGGCGTCCAGTTTGTCGGTGTTACCCGCATCGGAACGAGCATAGGCTCCCTCCGAATACGGGGATCGACACGAATAGGATCTTCCTTAAGGTTGGACATCGTACCAACCCATCATCGCGAGGTCCTCATGGCCAAGGTTATGGCAGTGGAACACGTATGGGCCGGTAAAGGTCCGGAAGCCGACGTACAGCTGAACTGGGGACTTGTCCCAAACCAAGACGGTGTCCTTCTTACCGCGCTCATGTGCTGGAGGTGTTGTACCTGCACGCTTGAGGATGCGGAAGAACTCCTGATGGATGTGAAGTGGGTGATTCCATCCGCCACCCTTGACAGAAACATTCCAGATCTCGAACGTGTTGAGCTTCGGTCGGAACAATGGAACCGTTGGGTTCCACACCCTGTCATTGATGGTCCACATACCACCCTTCTTGCTAAGCACAAGGTTGCGGGTTGCAACTACACGTGTTAGGTCAATAGCAGGCAGCGGACGAAGCGTTGCAGGAACCTGGGATGGATCTGGTGCATCGCGGTCAACGACAAACAGCAGAAGGGGATTGCCAACCGCTGCAATGCCGTCAGGCTTGTTACCGTCGATCTGTACTACATGGTCATTCAATGTAATCTGCTGACCAATTTGGTAGCGGCTAAAGTCGACAACGATTTCATAGCGCTCAGCGTTTGCCTGATGAAGGACATTCGTCGTCACTGGATTTTCGAGAAGGCCACCATCCGACGCGATGATCTGGAATGGGGACTTGTCGCTCAGCTGGAAGCGGTACTCACGAGCCAAACCACCAATCAGGATGCGGAAGCGGTACTTGCGGCGTGCGACCTTGAGGTATGGCTTGACCTTGCCATTGATCGTCATCAGGTTACCGACCTGGCCCTTAATGTTCAGCTGATCGAAGAACAGCGATCCATCTGCGTTCAGCGCAACATCACGGAATGCGAGAGGAATATCGTATTCACCGGATGGAAGGCGCAGTGCCTGTGGGTTTGGATCGTTTTCGTTACCGGAGTCGATGTCATCAAAGTGCAAGGAGAGTCCAGCGAGTCCACGGTAGACATTTCCAGCGGTGTAATCGATGGTGTGGTCGTGGTACCAAAGCGTCGATGGCCACTCACGCTGATCGCCTTCAGGGACGATATTAGGGATGATGTGGTCACGGTACTGACCTGGGTGGATGAAGTCAAGAGGCCAGCCGTCATCCACAGGAGCCTGGTGTCCACCATGGTGGTGCAGCGAGGACTCAGGCATACCAAATCCGGTGTGGACTGGGTTGAGGCGGTTGATGCGACGAATCAAGGTTGGGACACCGAGCTTGTTGATAATCGTTGGTCCAGGGAACTGACCGTTGTAAAGCCACATGTCAGTGTCAGGAAGATCACGGTGGAAACGGTGCTTGCCTTCGGCCTCAATCAGTTCGAAGGTCTTAGGAGCGCCCCAAGCGAAGCAGCGATCTTCAAAAGCCTGTCCTTGAACGGTGAGGGCTTCGTTGAGCGAGCCTGGGATTGGGAGCTCGTCAACAAAAGGAGTCAAAACGATGGGTGCACCGCCCTGCGCGGTAACACGCTTGATTAATGGTGTCATTGCAGCCCCGGCGCCTGCGACGGCTCCCGTGGTCAGCAATGTTCTTCTGTTCATCTGAATCATCTAAGTTTTCCTGTTTTTGTATTCGCCTTGCTTCTTACGAGCAAGTTGTACGTCGGGACGTAACGGGAATATTCAACAGGTACTCGGAGTATTTCATAAGATGTTAAATGTGCTGGGTATTGTTTACATAACGTAATGTTTCATTATAAGCAATCGTGTTTAGCCATGGTTAACTGAACTCTGGTAAATCCTTCAGTAACCCGCCAAATTACGGGATAAGTGGTCTTGACAAGCTGGTTTTAGGAGGAAGACGCCGTTAACAGACGTTTACTATCATCCGTATCTGTACGTGGATTTGCGTGACTTTCTATTGGTGAACTCGTGGTGTAGGACGCGTCAGTAGTAAAGTTAATACTAGTTAAAACTTCTAATAATATTTATGTGATTTATGATTTTTATGACACATTTGTATTGTTTACGTACTGCTGCTCTTCACGTAAGAAATCAGACTGGCACTATTCCTGCAGAATACACTCACGTTAATCCGCCCTCAGGCGGTAGTGGTCGCCCAATTTGAAGCGGCCAAAGCTGTGTTTTTGATCGACGTCGGTCACTATGTCAGCAGTACAATCCGAATCACCCTTCTGGTTAACGCTTTGTAGACAGCAATTTTCGAAGTGCATCGAGTGAATCCATGGGAGTCGTAACACTTCATCGTGGTTTGCATCCGGACTCTCTACCGGATTACTTCACTTTACTAACGTTAATACGCATAACTCAACGGGGATTGCGCAAATGTGGTGTATTGGGGGATGTCGGCCTTTGACTGCCGGTCTAGATCGAGGTTATCGATGAGTCAGCAAGCCCCCATCCTTTTGCAACTGTTTGGCCAACCCGAGCTTAGAGGGGTCACCGGTCGCGTCATCACGCGATTCGCAGGCGGTAAATCCCTTCATCTCCTCTCAATTCTTGCCATTTCCCCCGGGCAGGAGTTTCAACGCGTTGATCTGGTTGCGGAGCTTTGGCCCGGCGTCAGCCATGAGGATGGTAGAAATCGCCTCAATGTAGCCCTGCATCATGTACGCAAGTCACTGATGGCACTGATTGGCAATCGTGCGGACCGAGCTCTTGTGTCAAGCCGCGGGTGCTTGAAGCTGGAAAGCGGTCTTATCGATGTTGACCTTGTCCGGTTTGAGGCACTCACGCAGCAGATTCTTCTTCAGCCTGCTGAACAGATAAACCGTGGACACGTATCGATGTTATTGGAGCAGGCACGCGGTGGCGTGATGCTTGGTTATTCCGATGACTGGGCGCTTGCGCGCGGTAAACGCATCGCATCACTGGTGGATCGCTTACGACCCCTGGGGGACCAGCTGGTCCCGGACGATGCAGTGCCCGTCTCGCAGCCCCTTGTCAAAACCGGGATTGCAACCAACATTATCGCTGGCGACTTTATCAATGCGGGGACGTCACGCGATGACATCCTCAACTGGATTACCTCAGGTAAGACACGAATCCTCGGTGTACATGGTCCGGCAGGTGTCGGGAAATCTCGTGTTGTCAGAGTTGCCCTCGATGCCCAAGCAGACTTTCGCGTTGTTAGCATTCAGTGTGATGCCCTTACCGACGAAGCGATGTTGGCTGCGGCCATCGCACTTGCTCTTGACACACCCGTTGCCGGGACTCTTTCCGGCTTGGCATTGGGCAATGTTGCTCAGATAGCGGGAAACAAACCACTTCTGGTCGTGCTGGATAATGCCGATTCCATCGTCACGGCTTCCCGAAATTTTGCAGAGCGCTTTGCAGACAGCCTTCCATCCGCAAAAGTCATCATTTCGTCACGTGAAGCAATCACCGGCAATGCGATTACAAACATCCGGATTTACCCACTCAAGGTGGATGGCACCACGAATGGGCCAAACGGACTGATCCTTTCACCTGCGCTTCAACTGTTTGAAAAGGCAGCTCACCGGGTTGCACCAGACTTTGAAATCACACATGGTAATGCCGATACGGTCACGCAGCTCTGCCAGTTCGCCGATGGCATCCCGCAGGCTATCGAGCTGCTTGCTGGTAAAGTGCATCTCCATCTGCCCGCAACACTGCTGGAACTCTTGCGGACGGATGGACTGGTTCTCGGAGCGACTTCGGATGTGCCTTCGCAAAGCAGTGCAATCGAGTCGCTGCTTGCCTGGAGTATCCACAACCTACCCGCCGCCACACAGAGATTCCTCTTGCAATGTACGGTTTTCCCTGCCTCATTCGATGCCGAAGCTGCGACTGCGATCACTGGTCGTGAGGATGCACAAAAGCTTTTGCAGGATCTGGTCAACGCAAGCCTTGTGTACTTCGTTCAGCAGGAGACAATCTTTGATGGACTGCGCTACCGCATCCTCGAGAGTGTACGCAGGCAATGTCAACGCCTGCTAGAGCCTGCCGCCGGGCAGTCACTGCGGTCCAAGCATGCAGGGTACTTTGCTGCAGTCGCCGCAGCCATTCCACCCGCCGGCATCGGACGGGCAGATTTTGGCCGTTTGAATCGGTTCCGTCTGGATGATGATAATTTCGAGCAAGCAATAGATACGCTGGCGGAACGTGAGTCGACCGATGCAGCCGCCTTGGTTCTTGGCCTTGCACCATTATGGCTGCAGACGAATGCACAACAGCTACGTGGTCATTTGAGCCGCCTGATGGCAATCGATACCGGATTGACTGAGCAACAGCGCATTTGGCTTCTGGTATTTGCAGGGGCCGAAGCCGAGAGCCGCTTTGATTACCCAGCTGCGACACAGTTTCACCAGCAGGTCCATTCCCTCATTGGAACAACACGCAAGGCACAATGGCTTGCATCTCCATTGATGGTCGACATCCTCCTTCGGGAGCCATCGACAGCTCAGTGGCTGCAAGGGCTTATCTCCACTTGGCCAGAACCAATGACACTTGCTGTCGTCCTCCGCCACAATGCTCTGCAGGCTTGGTACAACGGCGACCTCCCGCTTGCCGGACAGCTGATTGACGATGCGATTCGCTTTGCACAGGATTCTACCCCCGAGGTTGTCCGAGACACACATTTCGTCAAAGCACAGTTTTGTCTCTGGACGCTGGAGACCGTGGAAGCCCGGGATGCCCTTGAGGCTGTTGTGCGATTCTATGTTTCCAGCGGAATGGCAAACATCGATTATCATGTCTGGCAGCCCCTCTCATTGCTTGCATCAACACTGATCACAACCGGGCAGTATGCGCGGGCCCGCGAGACGGCTCTACGTGCCTGGGCAGCCATCGATGGGCTGCCTTCGGGGCCGGGAATGGCAGCTCCGTTGCTGGCACTTGCCGTGACTGAAGCAATCCTTGGCAATCAAGATGCGTCGGAACACTGGTGCCAAACCCTGCGGCAGCGCCACGGCGACTATTTGCGCATTTCGCGCGCTGAGCGGGCACAGTGGAGCCTAACGGATAGCCATCCGGCACTTGCAGAAATCGCACTTGCAAACGGGAATGTAAGCGAAGCGGTAGCGCTTGCTGCATCCGGTTGGAGGCACTTTTCTCAGATGCAACCGCTTTCTCCAGGTCCGCAAATGATGGCCTATATCGCTGCCCGAGGGACTTTATCAAAGGCGGAGCATGCCTGTGGGCTACTGGATTCTGCCGCAGCCGGTGTTTCGCTGACATTGCCACTTCGGTTACGCTATGGCATTTACCGTGATGTATTGGCAGAGCTGGACATCATCGCTGCATTTGCTGTCGAACGTGGCGATACAGCAAAGGCTGCGCGCTTGTATGGAGGGACACATGCACTACGCCTGCGTTCGCTACATGTAGCACGCCCTTACGCGAGTACATTACACACAAGTACACAGGATCAGGCTCGCGCCCAGCACTCGGGTGAATGGTCACGCGGGACGACGCTAACGCTTGTCCAGCTGATAAACGAAGCACAGGACTATCTGAAGAGTGCTGGCTTCTCAGCGTAGCGTCAGGCACTGAGCTTTGTGGTGCGTTTTTTCTTCCACTTGGTGATGAGTGGGAGCCAGAACATGTAAATGCCTGACAGCCAGAGGATGAGTAGTCCGATGGCTGCAGGCAGAAAAATCCCGAGCTTGCTAATGTCTCCAGCGAAAAATGACCCATCGTGCAGCGACTCAATAAAGTCACTCATGCGTAGCTCACGCTGAAGAATATGACCGGTTCCAAGGTCAACCTGGTATTCAACATCGCTCTTCAGAATAACTTTTGCGATGCCTTTTGATGGCCGGATGTCAACACGCTGGACATCTTTCCAGGTGACTTCTCCATCCAGCTTGCCCCGGTTGATTGCTTCCAGATATTGGGTAGGCGTGGCAACCGGCTCGTGCGTCACCCCTGCACGTTCAACCGGTTGTACGAAAGGGAGCTGCTTTTTTAGCTGAAGCAGGATTCCTGACAGGATTACGACAACCAGCGGGACCGCAAAGCAAATGCTAACCCAGGCATGTGTGCGTCGGTTTGCATAGTTGAACGTCATCGCAAAAGTCTATCCTGCCCGACCAGTGCTAACCCTTGAGGCCACTGGTTGCGATGCCCTGAATGAACATCTTCTGCGCGAAGAAGAACACCACAATCACCGGCAGGATAACAACGGTGGCCGCCGCCATCAGGAGGTTCCATTGCGTTCCGCCATGCTGGCTCTGATACGCCTGTAGACCAAGAGATAGTGTGAACGTTTCCTGGTCCGACAGATAAATCATCGGACCCATAAAGTCATTCCACGTTCCCATAAATGTGAACAACGCAACGACAGCCAGCGCTGGCTTTGCAAGTGGCAAGAGCACGTCGGTGAAAATACGCACCTCGGAACAACCATCAATCTTCGCTGCCTCGCTCAGCTCCATCGGGATAGTCCTAAAGAACTGGCGTAGGAGAAAGATGGAGAAAGCACTTCCAAAAAATGCAGGAACCCAGAGCGGACGGAAGGTACCCACCCATCCAAGCCACTTGAAGAGGCCAAAGGTTGGGACCATAAGTACCGGGAAGGGCACCATCATGGTTGCAAGCGTCACGGCAAAGAAGGCATCCCGGCCGGGCCAGCGGAGGCGGGCAAACGCATAGGCAACCACTGCATTCGAGCACACGGAACCGGCAACACACAGCAGAGTTACCATCAGCGTGTTACGGGCATAAAGCAGGAATGGGATATACCCAAGCTCTTTACTGCCATACGTGACTGCCTTAGGAAAGTTACCCCAGAGGAATTTGCTCGGAATGAGCGTTGGCGTCGCCGTCATCGTTTCTTCAATTGGCTTGATCGCCGTCGTTACCATCCATAACAGAGGCGAAACGAAGATCAGGCTCAGCACAATCAGCACAATATGAACGGTAGCGATACCGAATTTCTTTTCTTTCATGGTTTAGCTCCGATCGTAGTGAACCTGCCGCTCGCTCATCCGGAGGGCAACAAATGTCAGTGTGAGAGTGATCAGGAAGAGCACCCAGCCCATCGCGCTCGCATAGCCCATCCGTTGGAAACGGAAGGCATTATCGAACAGATAGGTTGTAAAGAAGTAGGTCGAGCGTGCCGGCGCGCCGTTCGGGAACATCACGTATGGAACCGCAAACACCTGTAGCGCACCAATCATCCCCATAATCACATTGAACAGAATCACAGGGCTGAGCATCGGAAGCGTTACGTGGCGGGTCTTCGCAACAAGGCGTGCACCATCGAGGTCGGCTGCTTCGTAGAGGGACTGTGGGATGTCCTGGAGGCCAGCGAGGTAGATAACCATCGCATTTCCGGAACCCCACATCGCAATCATCACCAATGTCACCTTTGACCAAGCAGGGTCACCAAGCCAGTTAGGTGGATTGGATATCCCGAGCTTTTCCAGCGACATATTGAGCAAACCGTGCTCGCCATTGAAAATCCAGAGCCAGAGGATGCCGAGAGCGACCATTGGGACCAGACTTGGGACATAAAACAGCGTCCGGTAGAACGCAAGACCCTTGACTTTGGTATTGAGGAGCATCGCGAGCAGAATCGCCACGGTGGCCGACAACGGAACCGCTGCTACGACATAGGTGAACGTGTTCCGAATCGTCATCCAGAAGACTTCGTCCTGAACCATCTCCTTATAGTTCTCAAGCCCGATAAAGCGCGGGGGGCGGAGAACGGAGAAGTCGGTGAAGCTGTAGAAAAACGATGCCAGTACTGGATAGAGCAGGAAGGTCAGAAAGCCCAGAATCCACGGCATGGCGAAGAGATAGGCGATACGCGCTTCGGATTTCATGGCTTTGCCTCCGCTGTTGTGACGCTCTTACCCATGACCTGTTGCTGATAGCGAATCCACTGCGGCTCGAGGCGTGCCTGTGCAGCATCCAGAGCTTCCTTCGGCGATTTCGTCCCAAGGTTGATTTCAGTGAATGCGTTCTTGAGTTCACTGTCAATCTGTGGCCAGATACCGATCTGCGGGATGTAGGCGGCATTCGGCGACCGTGCCAGCTCATCGAAGAGGCGGATATATGGATTCAAGTGGGTGTTGAAAAACTTGTCAGAGACTTTGACCAGCGGAGAGTTCTTGCCATGGGATGAGCAGAGCAGCTCCATTTGGTCCTGGCGTTGGACAAACGCAATGAACTCAAAGGCCTCACGCTTATGCTTGGCACCCGTTGGGATAACCAATGTGTCCATCGCGATAAAGTTCATCCCCTTAAGATCCTGTCGGTCCTTTGGGAGGGGGAATGGCACAGCAATCCAAGGCAGTTTTTTGTTGTAGAGGTCAATAAAGTTTGCCATCCAGACGCCCTGCATGACGGACGCAACCTTTTCCGACATAAAGGGGTTTTGTGGGGATGAGAAGTTGCCAAAGCCACTCTGGAAGTTCTGGGTCTCACGGACGCCAAAGCGCTTGCTGTAAGATTGCACCCATTCGAAGGCGCGGATGTTTTCCGGGGTATTGATGGTCAGTTTGTCGCCATCAATCAGCTTGCCGCCAAACCAGTATCCCCAACCCCAGTTCCACCATCCAGGCTCAGCTGGAAGAAAGCCGGCGAGCTCGACTTTGCCATCTTTGACTTTCGAAACACGCTCTGTGAATGCATCAAGCTCTTCCAATGTCTTTGGCGGCTCTTCACCGGGCTTGAGAAACTTCTTGTTGATATGGAGTGCTGTGCTTGCCGGGGTGGTCGGAAATGCGACCAGTGTGCCCCCTGGTGTCATTTGCTTCCAATAGCCTGGGATGTAGTCTTCTTCTTTGATACCGAATTCTGCGGCCAGCGGCGCCAGGTCAGTCAGTGCGCCTGCATCTTTGAACTGCGTCATCTGGGTATCCCAAAGACCAGCGACATCGGGCGGGTTTCCACCGCTTGCGGCAAGAAGCGTTTTATCGGCAACTCCAGAGATGGAGAGCATTTTGACAAAAATGCGATCCTGGGAAGCATTGAAATTGTTGACGATGCGTCGCATTTTCTCTGCTTCATCACCCGTCCATTTTTCCCAATAGAGTACGGTGACTTTGTTCGCTACGGGCTTTCGGGTTGTTGCGTCCTCAGAGCGATAGACAAGGTAGCCCAGCACTCCCAGCGCCGCCGCGGACAGGGCAATCGTTCGAATGTTCACAGGCAGATATCCTTGTCGGCAGTGACAATGTCCATACGCCTATATACAGCGAAAATACCGGAATCTCTATCAGGATTACCGGTGGAAAGGTTATTAGCCAATTGGAAATCGGTGAATCGTTCCAGTTCTTAACGCGATGAAAATGGCCGTGCTGTTGTTTGCAAGCACCCAGCTGGCGCACGGATAACCCGCAGCCGACCCGACTTTTGCCGGCTTGCCGATCTCCGTTATCAGGAACACCTGCCCCGTTGTGTCGACAACAAGCGTTCCTGCTTTTGTCGTGTGTACTCGCACCAATGGGTTTTCAAAGCCTTTGAGGAACATCTTCTGCCGCTGTCTTACGGGATCCCAAATCCTTACGGACCGGTCTGTGCCTGTAGTGATCACACTGCCATCCGGTGAAATGGTGGCATCCGTGATGCCGCCTGTGTGTCCTTCCAGCGTCCCCAGTTTCCTGCACTGGTGGTCCCAAATGTGTAACAGACCATCCAAGCCAATGGTTACGAATGTCCGGCTCTCCACGACTAAGATCCCGGTACAGGCCCCCTGATGTGCAGGCTGGTTAATCCACGTTTCGCCAGATTTGCGATGAAAGAGTAGCCCTTTGGCATTTACGACCAGCTGTACATCATCGAGGGCCGCAAAGCCGGTAAGACAGTCATTGCCAATGATGTCAACTGCATTCGTTACAAGGCTCATCGGGTCGAGTATTGCCATCATCCCGTTTCGCCCGGGTATTCCGCCGATGAGACGGACATTTTCTGCGTCAGGGTTCAGTTTGTTGACAATCGACATCGGGGAACGAGGTCCACGCGGCAGACCCTGCAAGCTCGTCGTCGTTGACTTCAAGCGAAGAGGAAAGCCTCCCGCAATCCCGATGACATCCTGCGCCCGAGGAAACACAGCCTGTAAACGATTTAACTCTGCCATTATGCTATGAGCCCAGAGATAACATTCCCTCCAGCTATACGTTGAACGGGGCGGCCATCCGGTGTTCGTACCGTCTCACCGGGGTCGATACCAAATACGGACAAAAGCGTTGCCGCGATATCAGCAGGGGATACAGCAGCATCGCTTGGCGATTCGCCCCGGGCATCTGTCGCCCCGAACACCATCCCGCGCGCGAACGGGCCTCCGGCAAGCAGCACCGACCCCGCGCGCGGCCAGTGATCCCGCCCTGCGCTGGCATTGATTTTTGGTGTCCTGCCAAACTCGCTGACAACGGCCACGACGGTTGTCTCTAAACGCCCGCTCTCTGTCAGGTCATCCAGTAATGCACTGATTCCCCGATCCAAGCCCGGCAGCTTTCCAGAACCTGGGAAGCGTGCATCCGGGAGCTCACGGTGAATGTCAACGTGTGTGTCATAGCCCGTGTCGACGACCTGAACAACGCGGCAGCCCGCGCCGGTCAGACGCCTTGCAAGGAGGAGGTTACGCCCGATGGTTCCATTTCCGTAGCGCTGGCGCACCGCGGGTAGCTCCTTTTCGATCTGAAACGCACTCAGCACTGCCGGGCTTGTCAGCATCCCAAGCGCACGCGCCGTCGCACCGTCCCTCGGTGTCACCACACCGCTATCCAGCGCCGCCGACAGCTTTGTAAGTGCAGAAAGCGTTGACAGGCGCCGCGCCCAGACATCTTCGATCCGGCCATCCGGACCAAGCAACGTCGCCTTCTGAGCACTGCCCGGAGTCACTGCAAATGGACGCGCACTCTGCGGGAGGTAACCCGCTCCAAGGAAATCCTGCATCCTGCCAATAGTGCTGTAGGAGGGCATTCCGGCACTTCCCGGTATTTCAGATGCGATGATACTGCCAATGCTTGGTGGGGTAAGCGCCGGGTTTGCCCTGTGCCCGGTAAGCATAAAATGCCCGCCAGTGTCGTGGTTACCCAGCTCGTGTGTGAGCGACCGGATAAGCGTGCAGCGGTTTAGGCGGGATGCAAGCATTGGGAGATGTTCACTTAGCGCGATACCCGGAATGGCACTCGGGATGCCCGCGAACGGTCCACGAATTTCGGATGGTGCATCCGGTTTAGGATCAAAGCTGTCGATGTGCGAGAGGCCACCATCCAGCCAGATCAGGATGAGCGACTCAGCGGGCTTGATGCCAAGGGAGGACACGGGCTGTGCGGCGGCCGCGATATCTGTGAGCGACCATCCAAGAGCTCCTGCAAAGCCGAGGCTGAGGAGACTTCGGCGGGAAAGACCATCACAGCGTCGTGCATTCACGGCCGAACTCCAAACTCCGGGTGATTAATGATGACCCACAGTGTGTCCTCAATGGCTTGCCGGCGCGGTTGTTTCTGTTGCATTGTATGAACGATTTTCCATTCATCCCGTGTGATCGTGCGCGTCAGTCCACGCTGGAAAAGTTCCCTTGTGATGTTTTCCATGGAGCGATTTGTCGCTGCAAGCTTGGATGCTCCCGCGGCAATCCTGCTTTGAATTTCTGGTGCAGCCAGGCGGTGCAGAGCCGATGTGAGTCCTTCGGCATCGGGGGACAAATCGGGTGAGCGGCCATCACGTTGGCAACGGTCAAAGGCATCCAGGGTTATGTTTGGAACACGATGGTCAAGCTCACGCATCGCACCTGCCGGCGCAGCAGGATTAGGGCTCGCGGTTATGTGGGTGATTAGCTCGTCCTGCATTTCTGCCGTCAGCCGTCGCCTGGCATGTGACAGGATGTGTGCCTCGCGAAAGGCATCGGGTGTTGTGGATGTCTGCTGCTGGTAGGTCTGGCTCATCAGGATGGTGGAAATCAGCCACTTTATTCGCATCCCGTTTTCAATAAATGCATCCGTGAGGCGTGTCAGCAGTGCGGGGAAGCGGCTTGGGTTACCGGGACGGATGTCATCCACGGGTTCGACGAGGCCCGCTCCGAAAAGCTCTCTCCAGGTCCGGTTGACGATTAGGGTAGCGAGGTCGCGATTTCCGATTGCGCTTTGTGCGAGGATTTCCTGTGGTGGGGCATCGGAGGGACTTGGCTGAGCGCTACCGAGGAGCCTCGCGGGAAGTGAGGCACCTGTCTCGGGGTGTGGAATCGTGCTCATCGGATCAGCTACGATGGTGTTACCATTGACCCTGACTTTCGCAAACAGCGTTGCGTAGGAAACATTGTCATCTACCTTCCATGCGTCATACGGATGCTGATGACATCTTGCGCAGGCCACCTTCTTAGCGAACAGCGTTTGTGCTGTGAACTCCGCCAGATCACGCGGGTCCCGATACGTCATCCAGAATGCGGCCTTTGGACCAGCTGCGTCATTCGGATTTGCCATTAACAATGTCGCAACCGTTTTATCCCAAGGCTGATCTGTCTTGAGCGCATTTATGAGAAACGAAGTGTAGCTACGGTAGGCATCGGGGCCGATACGCGTTGAGTCAACGCGAAGGGCATCAGCAAGCATCCGTGCCCAGCGGATGTCGGCATCGGGAGAGGACAACAGCCGATTGATATAAGCTTGCATTCCGGACTTTGAGGCGTATGCGATGGAAAAGCGCGCCTCCTGATCAGCGGTCGGGGCGAGACCTGTTGTGTCAAAGTGCAGCCTGCGAAGCAGCATGGCTTCAGATGCACGCTTACCGGGGATGGCACGCAGGGCTTGATGCGTTTTACTGACTTCCCTGTCGATGATGCCTGCCGTTGACGGGACCGGTGCTGGCCGTGTCGGTGTGTTCAAAGGTACGGTAAAGGAGATCGCTTTTGTGTGCCCGCCGAAGCGGACCATGATACGAGCGATGCCCGGGCGGAGGGCTGTCACAGTACCGGATGCCGTCACCGTCGCTGTTCCATCATCCAACGAATCAAAAATGGCGTTGTCGGTGACATCCGTGCGAGCTCCGCCGGCGGTTGTCGCGCGAACCGTAATGCCTGTAGCGTTGCCCGTGATGAGGGCACGTGACGATGTTGCAATATCGATATCGCGGATGGTGTCCTTATCTGCAGGAGGTGGCATTTCTGCTGCAAGCCAGGCAGACAGTGTTTTGTATGCTGCAGACTCAATTGGGATGCGTTTGCCTCCACCATGGTTTAGCTGACCGGATGCCTTCTGAAGCAGAAGTGAATCCGCTGGTGTCGCACCGGCAACCAAGCGGCCATTGTCACTGTAGACCAGAGTGTTGTAATCGCTTTCAGGGTTGCCCCCTAGAAGGCTGAGACGAAGCCCTCCCCGGCCCGCTGCGGAGCCATGACACGCTCCTTGCGTACAGCCGTAGCGCGTCAGTATCGGGTGAACGTTGATGCGAAAGGAAACGGATGGTGACCGATTTTCAGGTGTGCCCGGTTGGTGTAGAGCGGGGTTTGCGGCGGCGAGGGCTGCAATCGTGGCAACGGTGACGATCGACAGCCAGCCGCCTACGGAAGCTTGGTTTTCCACACTTTAACCATCTCAGCGCCAATCTTTTGCGCGTATTCGGTTCCGTACTTCAAGTGGAGGATGCGTACCCAGCCATCATGTGCCTGTTTGATGAGGTCGACTTTGCCGCGGGTGTATAAGTCAATATCAGCCGCGACGCGTTCGACATCGGCGTTCGTGTTGCTTGGCTGGATGAATGCCCGCAGGAGACCAAGGACACCGGGGTCCGTGGGGGCAGCGCCGGGCAATGGGCCAGCGGGTGGTTTAGGCTGTGCTGCGGGCTGCCCGCTTCCCTGTGTCTTGAGTGCGGCTAACTCGGCTTTGAGAGCTGCCACTTCTTTGACGAGGTCGGAGATGACCTTTTTCATGGCTTCCGGTGTGGACAGATCCGGCTCTGGAACAACATTGGCCGGTGTTGGCATTGCCGCGGGGCGCGGCGCGGCTGGTCTGCCTGCTGGAGCTCCCGCGCCAGCATTGGTGTTTCTGTCGTTTAGCTCTTCCGGAGTTGGAGGCTTTTCATCGCCACTTAGCTTAGCCATGAGTGCGATGACGGCTTTGGCATCGGCAACACCCGGCTGGGTGAGAGCGAGGTTGCCTTCGACTTTGCCATCCTTTATGGTCAGCAGGGTCATCATCGCCTTGCTGTTAATCGCATAGGCTCCAGGACCATCGGGGCCATCCGAGCTGATCGAAAACCTGACCTTCAAATTGAGCGACTTGACGATTGCCGGTAGGCGGTCACGCATTGCGACAGGGTCCTTGGGCAGGACAACGATTACAGTTTCCATCGTTGCCTTACGTTCCGCTCCGTACCAGTTAACAACCCGCACAAGTGGCATCGCGCTGCGTTCAACTGCTGTGAGAAATACCACAGTAACTGGTCCGGTTGTCTTTTGTTCAACTTCGCGAAGCACGGGTGAACCATCCGTTAGAAGAACGTTAAACGGTGGAGCCTTCTCGCCCGGCTGCGGACCGGACACCACTTGCTGGAGGTGGGAGACGGAGTTATGCGACGCAACGGACGAAAAAAGTATTACGGATGCAAGTGGAGCGAAGGTAACCATAAAGGATTATAAGGTTGTGGGACCACGATGGCGAGTCTATCCCGTGTTGGGTTAACCAATGCAATACATCTGGAAATAAGGTAAAAATATTACGCACCATCTCCGGCGCTCCTGACGCCCGGAGGCCATGGTGCGGCCAGATGCGGTGGTGGTGCAGCCGGGACGCAAGCACCACCACTGCGGTCCAGTTTGGTAGACGCTTCGTTTTACC
>CAZSGJ010000037.1:0-3753 GCA_964606305.1 uncultured Armatimonadia bacterium | reverse complement strand
GACATGTTTGAGCGGCCCGAATACTACAAAAATGAGAAGGTTCGCGGCGAGGTCTTCCGGCAGTTTGGCTACTTTATGACCGAGTCAACCGGACATCTTTCAGAATATGTACCCTGGTTCCGGCACCGCAAGGATGCCTTGGAGCTCTATTGTGATGAGCCCGCATTTGGCGGGGAGTCTGGCGCCTACTATAAGTGGGGCAAGGCGATGGCGGAAAAATACGAGAAAGTCGATCCGTTGCAGTTTGAGACCACCGCCATCGATGGACGCTCTGTTGAGTACTGCTCATACATCCTCGAAGGAATCGTGACCGGAAATCCATTTAAGTTTATGGGTAATGTCCGCAACGATGGCTACATTTCGAATCTTCCGCAAGGATGCTGCGTGGAAGTTCCAACGATTGCCGATGCCAATGGTCTTCATCCGCAAGCCATCGGTAATCTGCCGCCGCAGTGCGCTGCGCTTTGTCAGACGAACATTAATGTCCAAAGCCTCTGCGCGGATGCGGCACTGTCTGGCGATCCCGAGCATTTGGTCCATGCACTGGCACTCGATCCACTGACGGCAGCTGTCTGTACATTGCGCGAAATCCGCGAAATGACGCAGGAGATGCTCACCGAGTTACGACCGTACCTCCCACAGTTTGAAGGCAAATCGCTGAAGCAGACGCCAACAATCAGTATCCCGGCAGACTGTGTTGCTGTGGATGTTCCTCTGGACCCGGCGCTCGCAATCGGTAAGCGCTTCGGCACACTCATCGAGCAAAAGGTCGATTGACGGGATGAACACGATGCGGGCGGTTGCCGCAGGGCTTACAGGAATCGCGTTGCCTGTGCTCGCACTTGCGGCAGCGCCTCCCGCGAACAAGACGCTTACTTCGCCCGCCGTCAATCAGGCATTTTTCGATACACGGGTAGCTCCAATCCTCAAGAATGCCTGTCTTGATTGTCACGGCGGTTCATCGGTGATGTCCCATACCGATTTCCGCTCGGAGGCTGCGCTCAGGGCCAGCGGCTCCAAGGGCCGGGTGCTTGCAGCGGGCATCGGTGGGAAATCCCGTATCCACAACCTTATTTCCGGACGCCAGGCGCCACTTATGCCGCCTGGTGGAAAGCTAAGCGAAAGTAAAGTCAGAGATTTGACGTTGTGGTTGGATGCCGGAGCACCGTACTTTGGACGCACACTTGGCGATGCAAAACAGCAGGTTTGGTGGGCATTTGCGCCCGTTAAGAAGTCTGTTTCAACGACATCCATAAAAAACGGTCTCTCCGTAATCGACACCTTTGTCCAAGCCGGTCTGCGCAAAAACGGTCTTTCATGGAATCCGCCGGCGAGTCGACGAGACCTCATCCGTCGTGCCTACTTTGACCTTACGGGCCTGCCCCCAACATTTGATGAGGTTAAGGCGTTCGAGAAGGATCGCAGTCCCAACGCCTGGGCAAAAGTTGTTGACCGCCTCCTCGCCAGCCCGCAATACGGTGAACGGTGGGGGCGGCACTGGCTGGATATCGTCCGCTACGCCGACTCCGGCGGCTTTGAAGGCGATAAAGACCGGCCAAATGCGTGGCGGTATCGTGACTGGGTCATCAATGCCTTCAACAAAGACATGCCTTTCAACACGTTTCTGGAGTATCAGCTTGCCGGGGATGAGCTGGCTCCGGGTGATCCGGAGGCGCTTGTTGCGACGGGCTACTTGGCGGCTGGACCAAAGGATATCGTTGAGAACAACGCCCGGACGCGTGCAAATGAAGTAGATGACCTGGTTGCGACGACGGGTTCTGCTTTCCTTGGCCTTACAATTGCCTGCGCGCGTTGCCATGATCATAAGTATGATCCTCTACCGCAGGCTGATTATTACCGCCTGGCGGCGATTTTCGCGCCAACCGAGCGTCGTGACATTGATTTATGCACACCGGATGAACGAAAAGCAATCGAAGGCCGGATTGCTGCATCGGAAGCCAAGCTAAAACCGCTGCGTGATGAATACGGTGCGCTCCGTGCAAAGGGTGAGGCCGCGGCCCGTAAAATGGGCTCGCTCCAACCGGCGGAGGCCGAAATCGAAGCCGGACTTGGCCCCGAAATGCAGCGCTACCGGGATGTCCGGAAGGAAATCGACAAGGTTGAGGTCAGCCGTGAGCAGGTCCCGGTGGCGATGGCGGTTACGGATCCCGCTCCTAAGTTTGGGGAATATCGTATCCATCGGCGCGGGGATGCCTATCTCCCCGGTGATCCTGTCAAACCTGGATTCCTAAAGTGTCTGCCGGGAAATGTAGACATCCCGGATGCGCCGACATCGGCAAAAACCACGGGGCGGCGTACCGCGCTTGCAAAGTGGATGACTAGTCCAGAAAACCCACTTACTACACGGGTTTGGATGAACCGTGTTTGGAGGCACCACTTCGGCAGGGGCATCGTGGCGACGCCGAGCGACTTTGGGGTAAACGGCGAGCTGCCGACGCATCCGGAACTCCTTGATTACCTTGCGGCCAAATTTGCTGATGGCGGGATGAAGCTAAAGCCTATCCACCGGGAAATATTGCTGTCAAAGACGTGGATGCAGTCATCGGGGATCCGTCCGGATGCTGCGAAAGTCGATCCGCTTAACAAATATCTATGGCGGATGCCACTGCGCAGGCTTGAAGCCGAGGCTGTGCGCGACTCCATTTTGAAGGTTGCCGGAGCGCTCGATCTCACAATGGGCGGACCACCCATTTACCCGCCAGTCGATCCAAGTCTGCGGTCGGATACGTTTCAGGGGATGAACTGGCCAATTACCGAAGATGATATGTCGACGTGGCGACGCTCGGTCTACGTAAAGGTCAAACGCAGTCTACTCCTACCGCAGCTTGAGGTGTTTGACTGTCCTGAGATAACGGCATCCGTCGCGACGCGCAACAGCACAACAACTCCGCTCCAGGCGCTGACGCTGATGAACGATCCGCTGGTGCAACAGCAGGCAAATGTGATGACATCGACGCTCTACGATTCCTTTGGTTTTGTGGCGGATACATCGCCTGTGAAAGACCGTGCGCTGGTACAAGTGGTCTATCAGCGCGCTCTTCAGCGGAATCCGACGCCTAGCGAGGCCAAACTTGCGTACAAAGTTTTGACGACGCAGGGACGTTCACGGCTTTGTCTCCTGATGTTTAATCTCAATGAGTTTGTATATGTACCCTAAGGGGATGAGTGAGGTGATCGAATGACAGAGCCGACACCGCTTCCCGGCGGCTTTATCGCGCGTCGGGATTTCCTCCAGCGTGCCGGCGGCGGCATCGGGGCACTTGGTCTGCTTTCTCTCCTTCAGGAAGATGGCTATACAGCTCCACCGACGACGCTTGATCCGCTCGCACCACGCACCCCACACTACCCGGCGAAAATTAAGCGTGTCATCTCGATCTTTTGCTTTGGTGGTCTCAGCCACATGGATTCGTTTGATCCAAAGCCTGAACTTACGCGCATGGATGGCACGCCTGTTTCCGGAAATCCAAAGTTCGACACCGGAGGTCGTAGCGCACCTGGCAAGCTTATGAAGTCGCCGTGGGAGTTTAAGAACTACGGCCAATCCGGGATGCCGGTTTCGAGCCTGTTTCCGAACATCGCCAAACACGTGGATGAGTTTGCCCTTATCCGGTCGATGAAGAGTGATTCCAACAACCACGTCCCGGCGGTGTATCACATGTTGACCGGCTCGATTCTCGCTGGGCGCCCGGGTCTGGGCAGCTGGGTGAGCTATGGCCTTGGAACGGAAAACCG
>CAZSGJ010000036.1:0-24967 GCA_964606305.1 uncultured Armatimonadia bacterium | reverse complement strand
ATGTGGACGAATACTCAGTAGCATCCCGTAAGGCAGCGTGGGTACATCACTTTGGTGAAGAGGAGCGCTGGGCTTTCCTTGAAGTGAATGTGCAGGATGCATCCAATTTCAGTGGTGACATGATGGTAACGGGTGTGGATATTAGTGGGTTCTGGGTGCTACGGTGTGAAGGCGTTGCGGTTCCCAATGCAATCGCTGCCTTGCTGCTTGAAGTGTCCAAGATGACCAACGGGCGGCGGCCACATGTCTACTTCAACTGGATTGAGAGCAACCCCCTTGCGTTTTTGGGGAAGTTTCTGCTATCGGGGCAAGGGGATGTTGCACCATTGACGCATGAGATCTTGCGGCGCCATGTCAAGGATGCAAATGAGCGTCCTGTGGTACACGCAGCGGGGTAAACGATTAGGGTTTGGATTCTTCCGCGTGCTGGAGCTCGGTGTACTTTGCCGATGACCCACGTGAGAGTGCGACCGGGTACTTCTGTGCATTACGTTCCATTTTGCGGGTGAATGCGGCTTCAATATCGATGCCCTGATCGTGTGCAAGGAGCAGGGTGTAGTAGAGGACATCCACCAGCTCATCACCCAGGGCTTCGCGTTTTTCCGCGAGGGATTCATCCAGCGCCTGACCATTCTTCCACTGCATAAGCTCCAGAACTTCTGTCGCTTCAAGCACCAGAGAAAGCGCAACATCCTTTGGCGTGTGGAATTGCTTCCAATCCCGCGCATCACGGAAAGCCGTAATCGCTTCGGTGATTTGACTAATGTCCATCTTGATGATCTTTCGCGAGTGGTCCGTTAACGCATTCAAGGAAGGCTTTGAGTTTCTGCGCATATTCCGCTGGCTTGCGGTGAATGGTTTCCGTGTGACGTGTTCCATTGACAATCCATATGTCAGGATCACCCGGATAGGCATCGGCAAGGCGGCGCGCGTGGCTCACCGGGATGAGCTCATCATCGGTACCGTGAACGAGGAGGAGCGGAGTATCCACCATTTTGTGGATGCTGGCTTCCGGAGCGATTTCATAGGGATGAATCCCAAGGATGGTTGCTCCGTAGGCTGTCGTAGGTTCCGTAACCGCATTGGCAAAGGGCACGCCGAAGAGTGTTTCGAGACGCTTTCCGATGGGTTCATCCAGACGGGCAAACGGGCAGTCCGCAATGACTGCTGAGATGTCCGGATCATCTGCAGCAACCATCAGAGAAACTGAAGCTCCCATCGATTCACCCAGCAGTACCAGAGGAAGACCGGGATACGCTGCACGTGTTGCAGCAATCGTGGCTTTTAGGTCCATTGGCTCCTGCACACCAAATGTTGTGCCTTTACCACCTGATTCTCCATGCCCGCGGAAATCGTGCATCACGACTGAGAATCCAAGCGGATGCAAGTGTTCTGCATAAAGCAACATGTTGCCTTTGTTTCCGGTGTAGCCGTGGCTGACAATACAGACTCCACGCGGTGAGCTGTGTGGAATATGCCAGGCATCGAGGGGGATGCCGTCCAGTGATGTGAGGGCCCAGCGGTCGTAAGCAAGACCGAGTTCTGTAATAGGGGTACGTGCATCCCGCTTGCGCGGAGGATTGAGGAAAAACCAGGTAAGCAGCCGCGGTACAAACCCGGGGACGTAAAGTTTTCGTCTTGGTTTTGTGATGCTTTGACTGCTTGTCATGACTGAATCCTATCACTCACGCATCCCCTTGAGGATAGGCCTAATTGCCTATCTGGGAGGATTCATCCTGAGGAAAATCCACTGATATGCCAACATTATTGGTGTATGTACGACGTCAATCATGATGCAGGCTGGGTGTATGCATTACGCCCCATAGATGGCCAGGGATATGTGTGTGTGGCGCGAACCGCTGGCGAGCACGTAGTGGTTTTTTCGGATGGTGCGGCGGCGATGGACTGGCGTGACCGTCAGGGTCTGCGCGACTGGGTGGATGTCGTTGCGGTACGTTTGTCGAGTGCTCCGTTTGACCACTTCTGGTGGGATGGCGTTGCCTTTAGCCGCCCAAGGTTGACGGCAACCGCTTAATTCACGATGTGTATGGTTGGTGGCAATCGGCAGCCACCAGAGTTTGATGACAAAGCCCCGCGGTGCAACGTAGCATGGCGGGGTTTTGTGGATTTCGAACGCGTGCCTATGGGGGCTTGTGGCACAGTCGATAGCCCGTTCGGATTGTCTAATGGATTCGTGTGTCTGCCTGCGAATCCAAACTAAAAAAGGAAAACACCCACAGTTGGAGTGTAACCAAAGTGGGTGCGTAACTGATAAGCGGTTCCGAAACTATGCAATCGCCTTCTTGGTTCGATAGCCTTCCGGGTGATCCTTACGCCAGTTTGTTGTTTTGTGCGCTTTCATGTGTCTGCCTGCAAATCCAAACAAAAAAGAAAAACACCCACATTTGGAGAGTCTCCAAAGTGGGTGCGTAACTGCCAACCTGAATGATCCCTTAGGCAATCGGTTTTTTCGTTCGATATCCTTCCGGGTGATCCTTACGCCAGTTGTATGCATGCTCGATGATAGTTTCGATATCTGGATACAGTGGGTTCCAACCCAGCTCTGTGCGAATTCTGTCGCAGCTTGCCACGAGGCGGCCTGGGTCACCAGCGCGGCGGGGCGCATCCACGGCACGAATATCGACATTGGTGACCTTACGTGCGGCATCCACCGCTTCCTTTACCGTTGTGCCGTAGGAGTTACCGAGGTTGAAAGCGCGGGTCTTTTCGCCTGCACGGAGATATTCCACTGCACGGATATGCGCATCTGCCAGGTCGGTAACGTGGACAAAATCCCGGAGGCAGGAACCATCCCGGGTATCCCAGTCGGTCCCAAAGACCTTGACCTCTGAGCGGCGTCCAAGTGCGGTATCGATAATCAGTGGCAGAATGTGTTGTTCCGGAGTGTGATCCTCACCGAGGCGTCCCTTTGCATCCGCGCCAGCTGCATTGAAGTAACGCAGTGAAACCGACTTGAGCCCGAATGCGTGGTCATAGTCACTGAGAATACGCTCAAACATCAGCTTCGTCTCACCGTAAGGATTGGTGGTCTTTTGTGGATGGTCTTCTGGAATAGGCAGAATTTGCGGCTCTCCATAGGTGGCTGCCGAGCTGGAGAAGACAAAGTGCTTGACGCCGTTTTCTCGCATCGCACGCAGCAGCATCAAGCCTTTGCCCACATTGCATTCGTAGTACTTAGCTGGGTCAAATACCGAGTCGCCAACGGATGCATACGCGCCAAAGTGCATCACAGCATCGATATTGTGCTCCCGAATCGTTTTTCCGACGAGGTAGGCATCCCCGTAATCGCCGTGTACAAACGTTGTATCAAGGCAGGCTTCACGATGTCCAAGCTCAAGGTTGTCGTAAATAACGACATCGTGTCCGCGCTCCTTTAGCAGCAATGCGGTGTGTGAGCCGATGTAGCCTGCGCCTCCAACAACGAGAATAGCCATTCATTTTCTCCAAAAACGTGACCGGATTAGGGTAATTCCGGAATGATTCATCTCTTATTATGCGACAAGTGCCCGGACACTGGAGGAGTTTTCTCATATCCGGCGGCGAAACATGCAAAGACCCACCCGCTGTTTATTCCGGGTGGGTCTTCGACATTGATCAACAGGTAGGAATTACTCTGCGATTGCGAGTGAGCCCATCGGATCCCACGGATCTAGCACAGTCGCTGGCGTCTCAAGCAATGCCAGGACATCTTTGCTGACGTACTGCTTGTCAACGGCAACTTCGTAGACGTACTGATCAAACCAGGCATCGGTCATTGTTAGGTAGCCCGCTTCCCCAACAGCCTCACCCCACGAGTTTTCGACACGCCATTGCTTTGGCTTGCCGTCCGCTGTCAGATCAACACCGACGAGAACCATCGCATGTGTCATCAGGCTCTGGCCGTAGTCGAGACGTGCGGCTTTCTCTTGGAGCAACGATGTACCGTAGACGAGCTCGGTATCAAAGAGGTCCAGATCCAGAACTCCAAGTTCGCGGTCGAGGTGCTTGCCAACATCACAGCCGAACCACACTGGTTTGCCATCAAGAATCATCTGCACTGCTGCTGCCTTGAGGGTTTCAATCGGGAGGTTGAGGTAGGAAATCTCTCGACCTCCTGCAACATTCCCAAGAAATCCAACGGTGTAGTGCGCCGGAATTGTTTTGCTTGCCTGAGGGCAATGGATTAGACACGCTTTGTCATGCAGGTTCAGTGGACAATAGCGATCCTTGAACTCCTGCGGCGTGATCAAGCCATCGGTGTGAAATTTGTTTTCTTTATCGACCCATTTCCATTCAAACGATGTCGGCGGCACGCCAAGGTGAATCGTCAACATCCGGTAAATGTCATCCATAACGGCATCTTTGTGTGCCCGGGTTTCATCCATGGATGCACCGCTGCTAATACGCTCGCGCAGGACCTGGGCTTCTCGGCGAAGCTTTTGGGTGATGTGTTGGTTCATCACGGCTGAGTTTGAGCTGGAAAACGTCTCTGGCATGGTGCGCTTGGGAACGACGCCGTATTTATCGATGAGATTGGCAAACATATCCCATTGCCCGCCATCGTTCAGCGGTGTGGCGCAGAGCCAGTCCAGAAGGCGGGAGCCTACTTCGAGCTGCGGATTATCGATGATTTGCTCGAGAAACAGATTCGACTTTTCCAGCTTGTCCCAGAACATTAAGTAGGTCTGTGATAGTTCAAAGTCATCGAGACCAAGACGCTCGGCGGCCGTCATTCGGAAGAGGTTCAAGCCGGCGAAGAGCCAGCACCGACCGGATGCAAACTGACTGGTGGTCTTCCCGGACTTGACGACATGTGAGTAAGCGTGGCTGACTACCTGAACCCGGTCGCGATTGAGCGCTACAGAGCGGATGTCTGTCTTGCCGGCTGCATTGCGCGCAATCCTTGCGATAGGGCAGCTCGCTGTCCGCGCAGCGGCATCGTGAATCTGCTGCGGTGTCAGGCTTGGGAGCGCTGCTATCGGCGTACTCATTGTGCCGGGCGTGGTGCAATCACGATATAGCGATTTGGTTCTTGGCCTTCCGAATAGGTCATGACACCCGGATGCTCAAGCAGTGCATTGTGCACAATCTTGCGCTCGAGAGCTGGAAGTGGATCCAGGACTGCTTCCTGTCCGGCTTCCTCAACCTGCGCAGCAAGGTCGTGTGCGGTTTCAATAAGCAGCTGCTCACGGCGTGCACGGTAGCCTTCTGAGTCGAAGAGGACATTCAGGCGTGGGTCACCCCGATGGATACATGCGGTTGTTGCGATGAGCTGAAGGGCATCAAGGACACGTGAGCCACGTCCGATGACGCGTCCTGCATCCGGGCCATCGATGGAAACCGTGATGGCATCCGCAGTGTCCCGTGTTGTCGAGACAGTGAGTTCGAGGCCGGTGGATGCTGCATAGCCCTCGGCGAAAGCGACAATACGCTCCTTGAGGGTGTCAACCGTTACATCTGCCATTGTTGTGGTCCTTCTAATCCGGCATCGCGTAGCCGGTCGTTAATATGTATGCGTTCCGTGCGTTGTCCGCGATTACTTCTTTTTCTTCTTACCTGTGACAAGTGGGTTACTGACTGTTACAGCAGGCTTGCCTGGTTCAATAATCACTGTTGTTCCTTCGGCTGCCGCTGCGAGCTGGCGCTGTATAAACCATTGCTGCCCGACACCAAGGATGTTGGAGACGAAGTAGTACAGAACAAATGCACTCGGAAGCTGGTATTGCAGCATCATCACAAAGTAAATGACAGGCATTGTGGTGCTCATCATTTTCTGTTGTTCTGCCTGCGTTGGATCTGTTGGTGGCGGGCTGAGCTTCATCTGAACAAACATCGTGCCCGCATACAAAACGAGGAGAATGAGGTCCTGCTCACCGAGGTGATGGCCTATCTGACCCTTAAGAGGAGCCGGCCACATTTGCGAAAGGTCTCCAAGCGCTGGAGTGATCCAAAGAAATGTCGCATCCCGGAAACTGAACTGGTAGTTGTTGATGAGCTGGATCATCAGGAGGAAGACGGGAATCTGTGCGAGAGCCGGCAGACAGCCACCCATCGGGTTGACGCCATGCTCGAGCTGAAACTCCTTCATCTTTGCCTGAAGTTCGGCAGGATTGTCCTTGTACTTATCATTCAACGCCTTGATCTGAGGTGCATACTTTTGCATCTCCTTGGCGTTCTTGAACGTCTTGTAGCGCAGCGGCCAGAGGATTCCCGTTACAAAAATAGCGATGAATGCGATTGCAAGGACCGGACTGAACTTTTTGTTGTTACCGAAGAGGCGCACCAATGTGTCCATAACCTTGAAGTAAGGAGTCTTTGCATTGATGTCGTTCTGCTTGGTTTCAAGGTCAAGCAAAACCTTGAGTGCTTCATCGCGCTTAGCAGACTTCATGTCAGTACTGCGAATGTAAGCATCCAGCTGCTTCCACGCGTTGTACGTCTCGTTCTTCTTTTCCGACAGGATACGGGCCGATTCAATCGCACCCGTGTAACCCACATCGGTGTTCTTGAACTTATCCTGAACGGCTTTATAGGTGCTGGATGCATCCGTCCAAAGCTCGCCTACTTTGGCTGACTTTGCCGTCTCTGCATCGGCTGCAACCTTGACCTTCTTCTCGGCCTCGGTGATGGCAGCATCAGGAGTATCCGGGATTGAGACATTGCCGCCACAGCCCGAAAGGGTCCACATAGCCAGCAATGCAATGGTCCAGATTGTCCATGCACGATGGAGACTCATCAACTTCATTCAATCTTCCTCTAATGGTGTGTACAGCGGCTAACCGTCGGCACAATCTCTATTCTACTACGGCACCGGGTCATGTCCGCCTTTTGCGAAGGGATGACAGCGTGCAATACGCCGCAGTCCCATCCAAAATCCTTGCCAGCCGCCATAACGGAGCATCGCCTGTGCCATGTACTCCGAGCATGTGGGGTAGTAACGACACGTAGACGGCGTGTTCCGTGAGATCATTTGGTAAACACGAATCGCCCTGACTGCGAGTGGTACCTGATGAACGGTATGTGCTGTTCCCAATATTGGTGCGCTATGCGGTTCCGGGGCTGATGCACTATCGGGTGTGACAACTTCCCGGATTACAACGGTAGGAGCATCACTCAAATCGAGGTGGCTGGGGACTGTTAGGTCCTTCGGTATCCGAGCATAGAGTTTTTCACGCGCAGCAAGGATCTCCTGCCCGAGACGCTCCTGGGAGAGCTCGGGGCTCCCTGGGCGCGCGACAAAGATGTAATCCCCCGGGATGAATGTTTCCAATGTGCCTGCACAAATGTGACGCAGGCGACGGCGGACCAGATTGCGGTCGTGTGCTTTCCCGACCTTTTTGGATGTAACAAAACCAAAACGCCGCCGGTGCCCACGTTTGTCCTGCATCCAATAAATGGTCAGGTGCTCTGTGTGCGCCATGCGGCGTTTGTTATATACGGTAGCGAAATCGCGTCGCTCGGTCAAGCGATACGGGCGCGATAGCATCAGCGTAAAAGGGAAGTCAGGTCGCTGGTTTACTTGTGGGCAAACACAGACAAGCGGTGGCGTCCCTGAGCACGGCGGCTCTTGAGGACGTTACGGCCATCCGTGGTACGCATCCTTGCGCGGAAGCCATGCACACGCAGGCGACGTCGGTTCTTTGGTTGAAATGTACGCTTCATTTATTTATCTCACGTTAAATTGTCCACCTGGCGAATATAGGCCGTGGCGCAAGGGCTAAGTTATCATGCCGGCGCCCTGCTCCGCAAATTAGGCGGGAGCATTACGCTGTGTTCCACATGCATCCGAATTTAAATGCTGCCTCATCTACGGAACATTTGATAACTGTACGATGGTACAATTTCCGACCCGGCACCGTGGCTGAGATAGTCCTATATAAGGAATGCATCCACCGTCCGGTAAGGAGTTAAAGCTGCGATGCGACGTTGGAACTCACTCATCATTACGCTTGGGCTGGCCGGTAGCTTCGGAGTTGCATTTGCAGCCGGACGCCTCCTTCGGGCGCCGCAGCCTGCACCAAAGGTTGCCAATATCCGAGCATCCGGAACGCAGGTTGCTGAGGTAACAGCACCGACTATTCCCGGGACGGCGACGGATGCATCCCCAGGTGCTGAGCCTGAGACCCAGGGCTTCTCACTCTTCGAAACCGTTTATGGACTTGTGAGGTCGCAATACGTCGATACTCTCCCTGATAAGAATAAGATGGCGCATGGAGCCGTCCGTGCGATGTTGTCATCATTGGATGATCCCCATTCCACCTTTGTTGAAGCCTCATCCCGCCAGCTCATGGAGCAAGAGGGCAAGGGTATCCTCGGTGGTATTGGAGCAGCGCTGACGATTCGTGGTGCAAAGCAGGATGGCTTTACTGATTACCGGGTTACGGTAGTCGCTCCGATTGCCGGTTCACCCGCGGCGGCGGCTGGTCTCAAGCCTGGCGACACGGTTCAGAAAGTGGATGGTCGCTACGTCTTCGGGCATAGCCCGCTCCTTGCGTACAACCGCATTTTGCAGCGCTGGCAAGACCGTGATGTCACTGATGAAGAAGTTGAGAAGGTCCGCAAGAGCACCAAGGCGCGTATCGAAAATGGGATGCCTTACCGCGATGCCGAGCTTTTACTCCGTGGTGATCGCGGTGCTGTCAAGTCGGATGCTGCCAAGGAAGTCGCAAAGAAGGAACGCTTTTCCATTACCGTGCTACGTGCCGGTAAGAGCATTGATGTTCCCGTCACTCTTAGCCAGACAAAGGCCGAACCCGTAACCGTACAGCCAGTGAATGGATCCACAGTGCTCCTCAGGATTCCCTTCTTTAGTGAAACTGCAGGCAAGGATGTCCGTGCTGCTCTCGCAGGCGCAGCTGGAAAGAATGTGATCGTTGACCTCCGGGGTAACCCGGGGGGTGACATCGATGCCGGTCAAGCTGTTGCAGGCGCGCTTGCTGGTCCAGGTGCATTCTGTGTTGAGATAGGTCAAAAGGGTGCCCGGCAGACGGTAAAGACGACCGGCAATGCGATTAAAGTCGGAAAAGTTGCCGTGTTGACCGACCGCGGTACCGCGTCGGTCTCCGAAGCCCTCACTTTGTGTCTCGCAGAACGCCGGCAGGCTGTCGTGATTGGTCAGACGACGTTTGGGGATGGCCTCCTTCAGGGTTTGTACACGCTGGATGATGGCTCAGGCTTTACGCTCAATGTTGGGACACTGACAGGAAAGACTAAGGGTTGGGCTGGTGTTGGCCTTGCACCCTCTATCGCGATTCCTGCGACAACCGCACCGGCTGCGGTGATTGCAAAGGCAGCTCAGGCACTTGGAGGTGGCAAGTAATGGCAGGTATCACCCCACGCCGCATCATCGTCATTGGTGCATTCCTCACATCCGGCTTTGTTCTTGGCTTCTCGCAGGGCACGCTGAAACCAATCAACGGAAAAGGCTCTGTTGACCGTAACGTCGCAACAATTATGGCGATGCCAACGCTGTTCAGTGATCAGCTTGCAGCTGCCTTCAGGCTTCCCGCCGCAAGCGCTGGAAACCCGGTAGTACTGGAACCATACGAGACCTACCTGGCTGTGCGTGACACCATCATGACCGAATATGCCAAGCCTCCAAAAGATGCCAAGGCAAATCGCGAGTGGCCAAACAAACTGAACAACATGGCCATCAAAGGGATGGTTGCTTCTGTTGGCGACATCTACACGGAATATTGGACATCGGATGAGTTCAAAAAGCAGATGGAAACGACATCCGGGAGCTTTGGCGGTGTCGGCGCGCGCCTCGATGTGCGTGATCATAAGCCGCTGATTGTTGAGCCTATTCCAAATTCCCCGGCGATGGCAAAGGGACTGATGTCGGGAGACCTGATTCGCGCAGTGGATGGCAAGAGTGCCGTTATTTCCCCAACCCAGCGTCTTGATGATGTCATCAAGCGCATTAAGGGCGAGCCAGGGACTAAGGTACGCCTTACGATTGAGCGTAAGGGTGCAAAGCCATTCGATGTCGAGCTGGTACGCGCCATTGTGACGAGCCCTGTCGTTGATTCCTGGATGCTTGATTCTGCAAATGGCATCGGCTATGTAAAGCTGGATCAGTTCACTGAGCAGGCTGATGTTCAGGTTGCCGCGGCAATCGCAAAGCTTCAGTCGCAGGGGATGAAGGGATTGGTCTTTGACCTCCGCGGTAACCCGGGGGGGCTTTTGACTGTTGCCCGTGATCTGGTCTCACGCTTTGTGGGCGAAGGTCCAGTCGTATGGACCAAAGAGCGCCAGGGTGGAATGGTCAGTCTGAATGTGGATCCCAAGAAGACTATTGCTGCGTTGTCATCAGGAAGTATCCCGGTTGTTGTTCTGGTAAACGGTAGCAGTGCCAGTGCATCGGAGATTGTCAGCGGTGCACTTCAGGATGCCAACGCTGCGTTTATCGTCGGGACGCGCACATACGGCAAGGGTCTGGTTCAGACCATTTTGCCTCTTGGCGAAACGGGCGGTGCAGTCAAGGTGACGACGCAGCATTACTTCACCCGCGATAAGCATGACATCAACCTGAAGCGCGACGAAAACGGGGAGCCCGTCGGTGAAAAGGGCGGAATCCGCCCTGACCGCGTTGTCGCCGAAGATGACAAGGATCTCGATGCACAGCGCAAGATAATGCGTGAGCAACCAGGAAACCGAAAAGCTGCGATTCCGATCAGTAAGCAGGTACAGGCTGCCATCACATTGCTGAAGGACAAGCTTGCGGGAACCCCATGGCCGGCATCAGAAAAGGATGATCTCGCTAAGCAGGACTCAGGCTCAAAGCGTGAGACTGGCGAGTAGAGGTAGTCATCAAATGAAGTGAGGGGAGGCCAAGGCCTCCCCTTTTTCATTACTTCTTTCCAGTCGATCCCGGACGCGTGATCGGGATGGCTTCCAGCCAGTCTGGAATCTCATCCGGTGCCCAACTCTGGACATTGAGCGCCAGTACCGATGCCAGTGGCACGCCAAAGTCTACTTTGCCACCTGAACGGTCCACAAGAACGCCTACACCAACCAGCTCGGAGCCATGGGCATTGACCAGTTCGATACATTCATTGATGCTGCCGCCTGTTGTCAAAATGTCATCGACGACCAGTACACGCTGTCCGGCTTCCATATGCTCCGGTCGACGGAGGAAGCGTTTGCCATCCGGCCCTTTCTCACCATATGCAGCTGTGGCTCCCAGATGCCGTGCGACCTCATAGGCAAGGACAATACCAAGGGTTGTTGGACCAAGGACAACATCAGGTTTGATGTCCGCACAGCGCGCAGCAAGCTCACGACCAAGCTGCTCGACGTATTCCGGATAGCGCAGCACATGGAACTTTTCAAAGTAGCGGTCTGAGTGGCGGCCGCTGGTCAACACAAAGTGACCGGACAGCAGTGCGCCGGTTTTTTCAAACAGGGAAAGGGCATCAGTTTCAGTCATAGCAGGTTGATTGTACCGATGACTGTCGTCCTCCGGCGGTATACTTGAGACACTTCATCCCCCGAATTTCAGGTGCCCAAGATGGCTGCTGCCCCTCTCTTTGACAACATCCTCGAACTCATCCGAATCACATCCACCGACCTTCCGCCGGATGTACGCCAGGCCCTTCTCGATGGCACGGCAAAAGAGCGCTTCGGCTCGCGCGCCCTGCTTGCGTTGGACACGATTGCAACCAACATCCAGATGGCAGCCGACGGCTCGGCGCCCATTTGTCAGGACACCGGGATGATTAAGTTTTACGTCCATCACCCAGTGGGTTATGACACGCTGACATTCCGTAAGGTCGCTGAAGATGCTGTCGCTGAAGCAACGGCAAAGGGTTATTTACGTCAAAACAGCGTTGAAGCGCTCAGCGGAAAGAACTCCGGGAACAATATCGGCCCCGGGACGCCTTTGTTCCACTTTGAAGCATGGGAGCATCCAACCGTCGATGTCCGCTGCATGCTCAAGGGTGGTGGCTGCGAAAACGTTGGTGCGCAGTACTCGCTCCCGATGGAGTTTCCCGAGCTTGGGGTCAAGGCGGGACGAGACATTGCAGGTTGTCGCACAGCGGTATTGCATGCGGTTTGGAAGGCGCAGGGACAAGGATGCGCACCTGGATTTGTGGGTGTCTGCATTGGTGGTGACAGAGCGAGTGGTCTGGATGCCGCAAAAGAACAGCTGCTCCGTGTCATTTCCGATGTCAATTCACGGGAAGACCTCGCAGTGTTTGAAAAGGATATTGTCGATACCGCAAATGGTCTTGGCATAGGACCGATGGGCTTTGGCGGAGAAACCACCTTGCTTGGCTGCAAGGTCACCGAACGCAACCGCCTGCCGGCATCGTTCTTCGTTTCTGTTAGCTATGCCTGCTGGGCGCATCGGCGTCGTGGTGTTCTCCTCGATGGTGCGACCGACAATGTCGTCCGCTGGTTGTATACAGATGCTGAGGAAGTGCTCCCTGGTGGTCATCCCTCCTAAGGTCCGCAAAGCCTTAAGGCCTGCCGGAATCACCGCCGTCGCTCTCCTCTCATCCGTTTGCATCGCAAGCGTTGTGTCAGAGCGCATCATCGCGGATGCCGCTGCCGGACGACTATACGATGTGACATCCGATGTTCCGATTCGCGATGTCGCTGTTGTGCTCGGTACATCACCCAAGGTCGCCGGTGGGCGCCCCAATGTGTTGTATGAGGCCCGCATTGATGCCGCGGCGCAGCTGTATGCCGCTGGACGTGTCAAGTGTCTCCTCGTCAGTGGCGATAATGGTGATCGACGGTACAACGAGCCGACGCGGATGCGGGCTGATCTGATCAAGCGCGGAATTCCGGCAAAGGATATTGTCTGTGACTATGCCGGCTTTCGAACCCTAGATTCCATTGTCAGGGCACAGAAAGTCTTTGGACAGAATCGCTACGTGATTGTCAGCCAGCCATTTCACAATGAACGGGCAGTTTATTTGGCGAGGCAACGGGGCATAGATGCGGTCGCGTTCAATGCTGTCGAAGCGCCGCTCGGGGCAGGACTTTGGATACGCGAGCGCTTTGCGCGCTTTACTGCGGTATTGGATGTGAATGTTCTTAACCGGCAGCCACGCTTTCTTGGAAAGCGGGAGCCGATGCCGACGGATACGGAAAAGTGTGAGGTTAAGTGATGGCGACGATTCGATTGACGACTCCCTTGACGGAGGATGCGGTTCGTGAGCTAAAGGCCGGTGATGATGTGCTCATTTCCGGGACGATGTACACGGGACGTGATGCCGTTCACAAGTACTTGGCTGGAGGGGGAGCGGTGCCGGATGGTGTCAATCTTGATGGCGCAGTCATTTACCACTGTGGGCCAGTGGTCATTGAGAAATCGGATGGCGATGACCGGTCGTTCACTGTCAAGGCCGCAGGGCCGACTACAAGTATCCGCGAGGAGCCTTATCAGGCTGGTCTGATTGGAAAATATGGCCTCCGTGGTGTTATTGGCAAAGGCGGGATGGGAGCGAAGACGCTTGAAGCGTGTCGTGAACATGGTGCCGTCTACCTCCACGCCATCGGTGGGGCGGCCCAGGTCTACGCAGAGTGCATTGAGCGCGTCGACGATGTTTATCTTGAAGAATTCGGCTCACCGGAAGCGATTTGGGTTTTGCACGTAAAGGATTTCCCGGCGATTGTGACGATGGATTCGCATGGGAATTCGCTGCATGCCGATGTGTCTGCTGCATCGTTGAGTGCGCTCAAAGGCGCATTTTAGGCAGTTCGCATTGGACTAGCGATGTACCAGATGTGCCCTGCAGGGTCGCGGAGCTTTGCGGCCCGGTAGCCTGTAGGTTGGTCTGCGGGCTCACGGACAAGCTGCCCTTTGGATTTCATCGCCCGCTTTATGGTGTCATCCACGGATGCAACAACCAAGTGCAGCAGCACGGGAGTGCCTCCGAGGGTTTCCGGTGAGACATTATGTGGCGGACATTCATCGGCGAGCATGAACAGCGCATCACCGATTCGGATGTTTGCATGAAGCAGCGTTCCATCCGGTGCATCGATACGATCAATGACGGTTGCCCCGAAGACATCAGTGTAGAAGTGCAGCACATCGGATGCATTTCTGGCAGCGAGCATCGGAATGATTCCAGCTGCAAGTGTTTCCGTTAAGGTCATTGCGTATTGTACGTATGAATCGTTCCATAAACAGATTGGCCCCCAACCGTAGGTAACGGAAGGGGGCTTTGTCATCTTTGCCGTGCGGGATTAGTTTCCGCCTGGGCCTCCAGGACCGCCTTGACCACGTCGATTTTCATCCTGTGGAAGAGTCGCCTTTGCGATCAGCTTGAGGCCTTCCGCAGAGTACTGGAAGAGGGTGTCGCCACGGAGGACATAAACATAGCGCTCGGTTGCAGTTACGACAGGTTGCATACCGCCACCCATCATCCCGCGCATCATCCCGCCGCCACCAAAGCCGCCCTGACCACCAGGGAAACCACCACCACCAGGACCGCCAAAGCCACCGCCAGGTCCGCCCTGTCCGCCGGGGAATCCGCCACCGCCAGGACCGCCTTGGCCGCCTGGGAAGCCACCGCCGCCGGGTCCACCTTGGCCGCCAAAGCCTGGTCGTCCGCCTTGCTGTCCACCCTGACCCTGCTGTGCTGAGAGGCTATTGGATGTCTGTGCCTTAGCTGCGGTATAGACGGTTCCGAGGCCAGTAGCTACGAATGCACCAAGTGCGATGCCAGCAATCATTTGCTTATTCATGGCAATTCTCCTGTAAACCAACATTAGGAAGTCTATGCCGCCACAGTGTGGAAGCCACTTCCAATGACTAGATTATGCGGCTGGAATGTGAATCAATCGTGAACATTACCATAACAATGAATGACTTTTTTGCGTGGCTGTTTACACGCGATTAGATCGCCTCAAGATCCTTTTGGCCGGTTGTAAGCAGACTGTCGACTTCATTTGGCTTGATTCACCTCTCACCCAAACAGGCGCCTGTCCATCGAGCGATACTGAACCGCCTCGGCGATGTGTGCTTCTGCAATGTCATCCGCTTCTGCCAAGTCGGCGATGGTCCTTGCAACCTTTAGTATCCTGTCGTGTGCCCTGGCACTCAAATTCAGACGCTGCACGGCATTTCCCAGCAGCTCTTTACATCCTGGTGTAAGGGGACAGGAAGCAGCCATCTCCTTTGGCATCAGGAGCGCATTCGCCCGCGGGTTCCATCCTAGTGAAAGGCACCTTGCATGCTGACGGTTTCTTGCCGCGACAACACGCTCCCGGATAGCAAAACTGCTTTCACCCGGTGCAGACTTCATCAGGTCAGTGTGTGGTATCCGTGGCACTTCCAAATGGATATCGATTCGATCGAGCAGAGGACCAGACAGCCTACGCAAATACGCCTCAACGGTCGATCGTGTGCATGTACACGGGCGTAGTTTGTCCCCATAGTAGCCACACGGGCACGGGTTCATCGCGGCAATCAATGAACACCGCGCCGGGTAGGTCAGCGTCGCAGCCGCCCGTGCAATTGTTACCTGGCCATCCTCAAGCGGCTGACGCATCACCTCGAGGACATCCCGGTGGAACTCCGGAAGCTCATCCAGAAACAACACGCCCCGATGCGCAAGACTGACTTCTCCCGGGCGCGGAACGCTCCCGCCTCCTGTAAGCCCTGCATGGGATACCGTATGGTGTGGTGAGCGAAAGGGGCGATGTACCATCAGGCGTGTCCCTCCCGCGGTAATGCTCGATATGCTGTGGATTCTTGTTACATCAAGAGCCTCCTCCACACTCATCGGAGGGAGAATCCCAGGCATTCGCCGCGCGAGCATGGTCTTGCCACTTCCCGGAGGACCCACCATCAACAGGTTGTGCCCGCCCGCAGCCGCAATTTCCAATGCACGCTTCGCTGCAAGATTGCCTTTGACATCCGCGTAATCCACATGCGATAGCAACGCACGACTTAGCAGCTCCTTAGGATCCGGCCGCGGTGGAATGACATAGGCATCCCCACGAATGACCTGAACAGCATCCAGGAGCGTTTTGACTGGTACGACTTGGATACCATCCACCAATGCCGCTTCAGCATAGTTATCCCATGGCACAATCAGCTTAAGCTCACTTCGCTTACGCACCGCCATCGCGACTGAAAGAGAACCCGGCACCGCCCGAACACTACCATCCAGGCCGAGCTCACCAATCAACAGACATCCCGTAAGTCCGTGGATGGGAACCTGCTCTGTCGCCGCAAGTACGGACATTGCAATGGGAAGATCAAATGCCGGACCGGCTTTTCTTAGGTCTGCCGGGGCCAAATTGACAACGGTTGCCCTGTCATATGGAAACCGAAGGTTAGAGTTCCTGATAGCCGCCCGGACGCGCTCGCGACTTTCCTGAACCGCGGCATCGGGAAGCCCAACGATAGTAAACGCAGGAACCCCCGTAGCAACATTGATTTCCACCTTGATCGGCAAGGCATCGATTCCAAAAAGCGTCGCACTCTCGACTACTGCCAGCATTTCTATTCACCTCCGCTACGTTGTTTGGACCGCATTTCCCATCCCGGCCCCGACTGGTGAATGTGCTCCCTATACCTTTCGTAGAAAATTCGTGAACATTAACAGAATTCGTACAAAAACAAGTCTCTGTATTCACAATTGTTGTTCAAGGAAGTGCATCAGAAAGAGCAACTTCACCTCAGCGCGGCAATAAAACATGGCCCTGGAAATCCACGGAAGGGCCTACCCGGATGCGGTAATCTAAACGAACTGTGACCACACCTCTGACCCTTGCCGACTGGCGCGTAAACGAAGCGGCCGCACATGAGCGCGAACAGCATCTTCGCAGTGAAATCCGCAGCCTCGGCGGCTTGGTAACCGGTTACTCTGGCGGTGTTGACTCCACCTATCTCTGTGTGATTGCACATCAGGAACTCGGAGATCGAGCCCGCGCCGCAATCGCTGTCTCACCGAGCCTCCCACATCGCGAGTGGACAGATGCGGTCCGGATGGCAGCACAGCACGGCTTTCCCGTAGATGTCCTTGAAACAGAGGAGCACCTCCGTGATGGCTACATTGAGAATTCAGGCAACCGCTGTTACCACTGCAAAGATGAGCTCTTCATTCATCTAAGGCGCTTTGCAGATACACAAAACATTCCCCATATCGCGTTCGGCGCAATCATGGATGACATCGGTGATCACCGCCCAGGCGCTGTCGCGGCAAGGGAACACGGAGCCCTTGCCCCTCTCCAAAATGCCGGTCTGAACAAGCGGGAGATTCGATTTCTATCCCGCAAATTGGGAATCGATGCCTGGTCAAAGCCCGCGATGGCCTGTCTGGCATCACGGGTCCAGTATGGCATCCCTGTGACCCCCGACCTGCTCGCACGCATTGAGGAAGCTGAAAACATCATCAAAGATCTTGGCTACAACGATGTCCGCGTACGCCACCACGGTGCCATCGCACGCATCGAACTTGGGCCAAATGAGCTCGTGGGTTTCTTTACCGCCGGTCATCACACACACTGTGGGAATGCAATAAAGGCGCTGGGTTGGGACTTTGTCACGGTTGATGCATTGGGCTATAAATCAGGCTCGATGAACGCGTTACTCGCCCGTGATGGTGAGGCATAACATGGATACACATCTAATCAAAACTTTACTGGAAGCCGTTTCATCGGGATCGACGGATGTTGCATCTGCGCTCGAACAGCTCGCATCGTTGCCGTACGCAACAGAGTCGCTCAGCTACGCGACGCTGGATACCGGACGAAAAGCCCGCACCGGGTTTGCAGAAGTCGTGTATGGAGCTGGAAAAACCCCCGCACAGTGCATCGGTATCGCAGAAACGCTGCTTGGACACCAGCCAGCGGTGCTGTTTACCCGCCTCAGTGATGCATCCTCCGCAGCCCTTGTGGATGCCTTTCCCGTGCATCGTAGCTGGACGGATGGCAAGACTCTCCTGATAGGTGAAATTCCCGAGCAGGTCTTCAGTGGTAAGGTTTATGTTGTGACTGCCGGGACCAGTGACCTTCCGGTGGCGGATGAATGTGTCGCGACGCTTTTGGCGCACGGGGCGGATGTTGGCCAAGTAACCGATGTCGGCGTTGCGGGTATTCAACGGATTCTCTCCAAAACAGAAATGTTACGTACGGCGCGTGTGGTGATCGTGGTCGCCGGTATGGATGGAGCACTGCCAAGTGTGGTCGGCGGCCTCGTTGGCTGCCCGGTCATCGCCGTTCCGACATCCGTCGGTTACGGAGCCGCGTTCTCTGGTGTTGCACCACTGCTGACGATGCTGAATGCCTGCGCGAGTGGCATCACCGTGGTCAATATCGACAATGGTTTTGGCGGGGCGATGGCGGCGCTACGGATACTCCGCGGCCCGGATGCCCAGGCTGAATAGCGTTTAGTCGCTCGTAATTCAGGAGTTTGTAACATGCGGATTGTCTATTTGGATTGTTTCAGTGGCATCTCCGGGGATATGACCCTGGGTGCCCTTCTTGGTCTTGGCGCGGATGAACAGGAATTCCGACGCCAGCTGGCAGGTCTTGGAGTCGGTGGCTACGACCTGACTATAGAACGACGAAAAGTCGAAGGTTTGATGTCCGTAGATGTCGATGTTGTCCTCACTGAAGTCGACACCGGTCACGGACGTCACCTCTCGGACATCCATGAAATCTATGACGCAAGCAGCCTCCCGGCGCGGGTCATCGAGCGTGCAACCGCGATTTTTGAAAACCTGGCCGAGGCGGAAGCCAAAGTCCATGGCACCACCAAAGAAGAGATTCACTTTCACGAGGTCGGAGCGGTCGATGCCATCGTTGACATCACGGGCACCTGTATTCTCTTGGAAATGCTGAATGTGGATGCCGTTTACTGTGCGCCTTTGCCTTACTCGCGTGGGTTTGTTGACTGTCAGCATGGGCGGATGCCGCTGCCTGCTCCTGCGACATTGGAGTTAATGGCGGGCCTCGCGACATATCCGGTTGATGTCCGCGGGGAGCTGGTGACGCCGACGGGCTGCGCCATCGTCGCGACGCTGGCGGGCCCGGCGAACATCGGCAATGCGCCGGCGATGACTCCTCTCGCCACAGGGTGGGGTGCTGGTAAGAAGAACTTTGGCACCGAATATCCAAACCTCTTACGCGCCGTGCTGGCTGAAATCCCTGGCAAAAGCCCGAAGGCTGGCGGGAATGGGGCATCCCAGAATGTTGTCGTCATCGAGACAAATGTCGATGACATTTCCGCAGAGATTCTTGGGCATGCTCAGGAGGCGCTTCTGGGCGCAGGTGCCCTGGATGTAACCATGCATGCGGTGCAGATGAAAAAGAACCGTCCAGGAACGGCGATTACGGTGCTGTCTGAGCCAGCACGGGAAGCCGACATCTTGAAAGTACTGTTCCGCGAGACGGGGACACTGGGTGTCCGCCGGCGCGTTTCCGAGCGCGTGACGCTTGAACGCAGCTTTGCCTATGTGCAGACGCCATTCGGGATGCTGGCCATTAAACAGGGATTTCTGGATGGAGAATTAGTCCAGGCGGCTCCCGAGTTTGAAGAGTGTCGTTCAGCGGCGCTGGCGGCGGGTGTGGCGGTCCGGGATGTCTATCAGGCGGGGATTGCAGCTTGGGATGCAGTAACGGGACGCTAGTTCCAAGGTAAAAAGAAACAACCACCCGGAGGTGTTAACCTCTCCGGGTGGTTGTTGCGTTAACATGCCCTGCCTTACTTGTAGATTGGCAGGGTGTATGGCTTGCGGTATTCGCGGAAATACGATGTCGTGTTACGTCCGGCTTTACCGACCAGATCCATTTTGTTGCGGTCAAAGCGGATGGTTTCGCCGCTCAGGTAGGCAATATTTGCGAGGTGGCAGACCATGGTGGTCTTTGCCATCGATGCCAGACTCGACCGGGTCTGCTGGCGGGTACGGACGCCATCAAGCCAGTTCTGCCAGTGGTCGTTGACGCCAGGTGCTTCCTCTTTGTCCATAGGCTCGCCATTCGGCTCATGGACACTCCAGCCACCACGCCAGACACGGACACAGCGACCATCCGCGCCTACCCATTCCACACCGCAGTCAGGACGGTTCGCATAGTCACGGCCGGTTGACCAGGTCATGACGACATCCGGGTTCTCGAATTTGAAAATCGCCTCGACGGTATCCGGAGCCGTACGGTCATCCGTAGGGTAGGCCAGCTTGCCGCCGTATGCGCTCACGGATGTCGGCATCACAAGGTCTTCATTGTTTGGGCTGAGGCCGAGGAGGGCGATATCCAGCATGTGGACACCCCAGTCGCCGGTCATGCCGGTACCGGTGTTCATAAACCAGCGCCAGTTGCCATGGACATGGTTTGACTTATAGGGGACCATTTTCGCAGGGCCAATCCACATGTCGTAATCAAGGGATGATGGCGGCATGGTTGGTTTCTCGTTTCCAACTTTGGAGCCATCCGTGCGCCATGCACGCACCATCACGATTTTGCTGCCTAGCTTGCCGGTACGGACAAAGGAAATGGCATCGGTGAACTCTTTGCCACTCCGCTGCCACGTTCCAACCTGCACAATCTTCTTATGGTATGCAACGGCGTTGGCCATCGAGCGTGCTTCCACAAAGTTGTGGGAAATAGGCTTCTCGCAGTAGGAATCCTTGCCTGCTTCAACGGTATGGATCAGGTTGAGGGCATGCCAGTGGTCAGGCGTCCCGACGATAATGGCATCGATGTCCTTGCGCTCAAGCATTTTGCGATAGTCTTTGAAGAGCTCAGGCTTGCGGCCATACTTCTTTTCCACATCCCGGATATCGCCCGTCATGCGGTTTGTATCAACGTCGCACAGAGCGGCTACTTCGACGCCCTGCTTGCCCATTAAGTTGCGCATATTGGCGGCGCCCATGCCACCACAGCCAATCAGCCCCAACACAATTCGGTTGTTGGCACCCTGTACACGGTTGTAGTTCATGGGAGAACGTTCACCGGTACGGGGTGCGCTTCCTGCTAGCACATCCAATGGTCCGGGTTACAGACAAGGGAATGCCGATGCAGACAACTTTTTGCTTAACTAAAGCTTTTCTACCAAGTACATCAGTCTCAGCTCACGGTTGTGCCTGGAGAGGTCTGGGTCCCCAATTCCGTGACGGCTGCTTGGGCATGGATAGAGCATCATGTCAAACTTCTTTCCAGCCTTCTGCAGTGCATAAACCTACTGCATTGAGTTCTGGACATGCACCGGTAAACAGATAAAAGAATACCGGTGCCATCGTTTTTCAAGCGTTATAGCTTTTCGACAAGATACTTTAGTCGGAGTTCACGGTTGTGCCTGGAGAGGTCGGGGTCGCCAATTCCGTGCCGGCTTGTCGGGCTTGGATAGAGCATCATGTCAAACTTCTTTCCAGCCTTCTGCAGCGCGTAAACCAGCTGCATTGAGTTCTGGACATGCACATTGTCATCCATCATCCCGTGCACAATCAGCAGATTTCCATTTAGCTTTGCTGCGCCTGCTACGACGCTGCCGGCCTTGTAGCCCGCGGCATTTTTCTGAGGTGTTCCCATGTAGCGCTCGGTGTAGATGGTGTCATAAAGCTGCCAGTCCATCACGCCTGCTCCTGCGATGCCAACCTTGAACATATCGGAGTGCGTCAGGGCATAGGCGGACATAAAACCGCCAAAACTCCATCCTTCAATCGCAACACGCTTAGGATCAGCGTAGCCAAGCGTGTCGAGAGCCTTTAGACCATCCTCGATGTCCTTGAGCTCACTCACGCCAAACTGTCTCCAGCACGCGGTGCGGGCGGCGTAGCCCCGTGGATTTGCCGTTCGGTTATCGCACATCCAGACAGCTATTCCCTGCTGTGCCAGATATTGATGCAGGACTTGTCCGTTCACAGATGCGTAGGCATTTCGCGCAGTAGGGGCATCCGGGCCGGCGTAAACCGGACAATAAACCGGAACGCGCATCCCCGGTTTCCAGGTTGGCGGGAGAAGGAGCGTCCCTTCGAGAACATAGCCATCCCTTGCCTTGACCTGAATGAATTTTGGAATCCCTAAGCTGTATTCCTTAGCAGCTGCCGGAGCCGCGTACTTGCCCAGCACACGTATTACTTTGCCCTCATCGTCGCAGACACGAATCTCACCGGGGTTCTCGGCAGTCGAAACGGTGTCGATGAAGAATTTTCGTCCGGGGGCGAAGTTGACAACATGTGTCCCGGGACCGGATGTCAGCCTTACCGGCCGCCCTTTGCCATCCAGGCGGGCGCGCATCATGTCAGAGCCGGAAACCTGCTCAACGTTAGACTCGACATAAATGGTGCCGGCTTCTTCATCCACAAAGGTGATACGTCGCGCATCCCACATGCCTTCTGTGACCGTGGCAACAAGCGTTCCATCCAGCTTGTAGCGATAGATGTGCCGATAGCCGCTACGGTCGCTCGTCCACAGAAAAGAGCCATCCTTCAGCCACATCGGGTAGTCGGTGACATCAATCCACCCGCTGTTGCTGGCTTCACGGAAGAGACGCTTGGGTTCTTTCGGATTGGCAGCATCGGCGGTGATGACATCGAGGAAGGTCTGCTCCTTATTTTGCACCTGGTAGAGGAGCTTTTTGGAGTCTGGCGTAAACGCAAAGCGGACAACAAGGCGGTCTTCCGGAGCATAGGCATCCAGTGGAACCTGAACGGGCTTTGGATTTGCTTCTGTGACATCCACAATCCAAAGCGTGACCAGCGGGTTGGCCATACCTGCCTTCGGATAAAACCAGGGCTCCAGTGCCTGCGCCTGTGGGAGATGGTCGGTCAGCGTGATGGGTTTTACAGGAGCCTCATCGAGACGTAGATAGGCGACATAGCGGCCATCCGGGCTCCAGCGGTAGCCCCAGCGACTCCCACGTCCATAGATTTCCTCATCGTAAACCCAGTCGAGGATGCCATTCAGGATGGTAGCTGAGCCATCGGTCGTGATGCGCTTCTCGAGATTGGTGCCTTTCTCGGTCACATAGAGGTCATTTTGTTTTACGGATGCGGTGCGTTTACCCGTTGGGTCGGTCAGGTTGCCATTCCCACCACCCGGAATGCCGCCGCCGCGCCGCCGGGCATTCAGTGTATTGCGCTGCTCATCAGGCGTCGCAAGGCTACGGTTTGGGCGTTGTTCGCCGGTGCGGGCATCGTAGGAGTAAATCTTACCGTTTTGCTCGACCGTGTAGGTTTGTGCATCCAGCCAGGACACTTTCAGGGGTGCCTCCGGCGTAAGGCGTGCCCCAAAACCAAGTGCTTCCTGAAAGGTAAAGGTCCGGGTCCCTTGGGCGAGTACGGTAGGTGCAAGTGCCAGAGTGGCTGCCGTCAGTAACACAATCCGTCTTGTCATACAATTCCCCCGTTACATTGCCATTCTGATGGCAGTTAGCACTATGTTCGGCATTCTACCGCCGGCTCTCGCTTGCTTTTGAAACGATCTTTGGACGATATTGAGTCCTGCACGGTTCGTTTGTGCCTGTCGGTCGGATGATTGCTCCGTTGGGATTTGCACCAATGGAGGTGGGCGGTTAGGATGAACTTCATGGATGCAGCATCACCTGCCGACAAGGCAAAGACCCTCGAAGAAACCCCTCTGTCCGTCTCACAGGGCACGGTAACAGTAGGCGAAAAGTCGCTCTCATACACGGCCAAGGCAGGCTATCTTCCCATTAAAGATAAAGATGGCGGCATCGATGCGCTGTTGTTCCACACGTATTACACGCTTGATGGCATTGATGACCCGAAGGACCGTCCACTGCTCATTGCATTCAATGGCGGTCCCGGTTCCAGCTCTGTCTGGCTACATCTTGGCACGATTGGGCCCAAACGCATTGCGATGCTCCCGGATGGCTCTCTTCCGCCGCCGCCGTACATCATTGAAGACAACCCCTTTACATGGCTGGATGTCGCTGACATCGTCTTCATTGATCCAGTTCAGACGGGATTTTCACATGCCAAAGATGAAGAGACAGCCAAGAAGTTTCTTGGAGTCGAAGGAGACTTGGATTGTCTGTCGGAGTTTATCCGTCTCTTTCTGACGCGTAACAATCGCTGGGCAAGCCCTCTCTTTATCGCGGGAGAGTCCTACGGAACGACACGTGGTGCGGGTCTTGCCGGACGGTTGGTTGATATGGGGATTGCCCTCAGTGGCCTCATCCTGATTTCGACCGTGCTGCATTTCCAAACATTGTTGTTTGCCAATGGCAATGATTTGCCATACGTTCTCTTCCTGCCCACGTATGCCGCGACCGCCTGGTATCACGGCAAGCTGGACCGGACACTTTTACGGAAGCCTGTCGAGGACATCGTAAAAGAAGCCGAGGCATTTGCGATTGGTGAGTACGCATCGGCATTGATGCAAGGGGATCGCCTTGCGCCGGCAACGCGTACACGTATTCTCCGTCAGCTGGTTCGCCTTACAGGCCTAAGTACGGAGTATCTGGAAAATGCCGATCTCCGCATTGATATTTGGAAGTTCTGCAAAGAGCTTCGCCGCGCAGATGGCGTTGTCGTTGGGCGACTGGACAGCCGAATCATGGGGCAGGAAGGCCGCGGGACATCCGAAGGGCCAGAAAATGACCCATCGATGTCAGCGATTCGCCCTCCTTACACGGCTGCGTTCAACCGCTACTGCCGGGAGGTGCTGGGTTTCCAGACGGATCGGTCCTATGAAATTCTCGGTGGAGCGTATGGTAAGTGGGATTGGGGTAAAGGGAATCAGTTTACGGACACCAGCGTCCACCTGCGCCAGGCGATGTGCCGAAACCCACATATGCAGGTCTTTGTTGCATCCGGATACTACGACCTCGCAACCCCGCACTTTGCTGCTGAATACACATTCAGTCATATGGGGCTTCCCGAAGCGCTGCGCGATCAAATTGCCATTTCGTATTATCCAAGTGGTCACATGATGTATATCGAGAGCGGCTGTCTTGAAAAGCTAAAAGTAGATGTTGCAGCGTGGGCTGGTCGGGTACTCGGAACGGCTCCACTAGAGGAAGAGGGGTAGGTTCTTT
>CAZSGJ010000035.1:10138-25117 GCA_964606305.1 uncultured Armatimonadia bacterium | reverse complement strand
CAAGCGACTAGTGATCAGACGTAAGCCTGATTTTTAACAACATCACGTACGGTGCAGCCTTTCTGCTCCCGGCGGCGTTGCGGATACGACACCTTGCTCTTGTCGAAGGAAGCGGCCCTCGAATCAAAACGTAGAAAATCTACTCGATCACCAGCAGCTGCTTCAGTTGTGCGATTTCGAGTTCGGGTTGCCCCTTGTAATCAATACACTTGCCTGTGACGAGAACCTGCTTGTCTTTAAGTTTGCGTAAATCCGGGAAATTCGCGAAGTCCTTAGCCTTCACCGCTACGGAAATCGCATCTCTATAATTTGATGCAAAGTTCAGGAGCACAATCGAATGTGACTTCGGTGCGAAAACAGCATACACCTTGCCAGTGATCGTGATTTCCTTGCCGGTCTTATCCTTGAAAGCAAGCAAATCTGTGGCATGAATGGCCTTCTTTACAGAATCGGCATCAGCCTTTACCACTGTGAACTTCTTATCTTTTGCAGCGACGGCCGACTGAGCAGGCTTCGGGGCATCCTGTGATTCCTGAGCAAACCCGGCTGCGATTGGGACGAAAGTGGCGAATCCGAGTGCAGCGACAGCAATAATCGAGGAGAGCGGTGCGTTCATAGTTTGATTCTATCCGTTGATGCGAATGTATATCTGGACTGCTTCGACACTCCACCGGGATGCACCGCCTCCCGTAATTGCGTTATTATTCATCCGTAGAATTGCCGACGCCGGCAATGTAGGAGGTTTTCCCATGCGACGACGCTTATTCCTGGCATCCTGTGCTGCTGCCGCGCTGATTGCCGGCTGTACTCCAGCGGGTGATGCCGGCAAGTCCGGTGGTGATTCTGCCGCAAAGCCGGGGCAGAAGACATTTGCGATGATTCCAAAGGGGCTGACCCACGTCTTCTGGCAGACCGTTCATGCTGGCGGCGACCGCGGCGGTAAAGAGTTTGGCTACAACATCAAATGGGATGGCGCTCAGAAGGAATCCGACACATCCGGTCAGATTGCCGTCGTTGAAAATGCGATTGCGGCCAAAGTAGATGGCATCCTCCTCGCGCCACTTGATAAGTCTGCGCTCTCAAATGTCATCAAGAAGGCAAAGGAAGCAAATATCCCGGTTGTCCTCTTTGACTCCGCAGCAGATGTTCCTGAAGACTCCTATGTCAGCTTCACGGCAACCGACAACCGAAAGGGCGGCGAGCTCGCTGCAGAGCGCCTCATCAAGTCCGGTGTGACATCCGGCAAAGTCGGGATGATCATGATGGCTGCAAATGCCGCATCCGTTAATGACCGTGAAAATGGCTTTGAAGAGTATCTCAAGAAGAACGCACCTGGAATCAAGATTGTAAAGTCCAACTTTGGAATGTCCGACCGCGCCAAGAGCCAACAGGTCACCGAGGACCTGCTGACCAAGGATCCGGATGTCGTTGCAATCTATGCTCCTGCTGAACCGACCATCGTCGGCGCTCTGCAGGCAGTCAAGAACCGCAACCTCCTTGGCAAGATCAAGCTGATCGGCTTCGATATCACCACGCAGCTCGATGAAGCCGTTGTCAAGGGCGATATCGATGCTCTTGTCCTCCAGAATCCTGAGAACATGGGCTACGCCGCTGTCAAGGCAATGCACGAGCACCTGACCGGTAAGTCGCCGGCGAAAACGATTGACACCGGCTGCGTAGTGATGACCAAGGAGAACATGGACACTCCTGAAGTCAAGGCACTGCGCCCGGCTGCAAAGTAGCCTGCCTGAATGGCAGACTGGCTGACCCTCAAGGGTATTGAAAAGTCGTTCGGCAGCGCCGTCAAGGCGCTAAAAGGCGTCGACTTCCGAATCGGGCAGGGCGAGATTATCGCCCTGCTTGGTGAAAATGGTGCGGGAAAATCCACGCTCCTCAAGGCCATCACCGGTCTGCAACCTCCGGATACGGGTGATGTCCGCTGGCTCGATGAAACAGTCTCCCTTAGCACTCCTGCAAAAGCCGCAGCCCTCGGCATCCAAATGGTCTACCAGGAGCTTAACCTCTCCCCACACCTCTCGGTTGCAGCCAATATCTGCCTCGGTAATGAGCCAACGAAATTTGGCATCATCGACCATAAAGCGGTCTATCAACGCGCGAAGGAAGTCCTCGATGCCCATGGCTTCGCGATTGATCCTGCCGCGATGGTGGATTCTCTCGGTCCGGCGCAGCGCCAGCTGGTAGAAATTGCAAAAGCCCTCGCCCGGGATGCCAAAGTGCTCCTCCTGGATGAGCCGACATCCAGTCTTGGTGAGCAGGACATTTTGTCGCTCTTCGAAACATTGCGGGACCTTCGGGCAAAAGGCCTTGGAATTGTCTATGTCAGCCATCGCCTCCCCGAGTGCTTTGCGATTAGCGACAGGTTTGTCATCCTGCGGGATGGCGAGCTGGTCTACGAAGCCGACACCGCAGACACGGACACCAGTAAGGTTGTCAAGGCGATGGTCGGGCGGGACCTCAAAGACTTCTACCCACGCGCATCGATTACCCCGGGTGCCATCAAGGTTGCAATCGATCTTCCAGACTTCAAGCTTGACATTCACGAGGGCGAAGTTATCGGAATCGCCGGACTGACCGGCTCTGGTCGCTCCCGAACCCTCCGAACGCTCTTTGGATTGGAGCCATCTACCGGAACGCTTACAATCGATGGTAAATCTGTTTCTCTTGGCAAAGGTCCTCATGTCTGTATCGATGCCGGCGTTGGGCTTCTGACCGAGGACCGAAAGAAGACAGGTCTCGCGCTCGCGCTTCCGATTCGTCACAACACCACGCTAGCTGGTCTGGATAAGGTTGCGCCGGGTCCCTGGCTGCTGCATGGCCCGGACAAAGCCGCCACGCAGACGCAGGTATCGGCACTTGCCGTCAAAACTCCATCCACCGAAAATGCCGTCGGTAACCTCTCGGGCGGCAATCAACAAAAGGTCGTCCTCGGGCGGTGGCTGCACGCTGAGAGCACCGTGTTGCTCTTTGATGAACCAACGCGCGGCGTGGATGTCGGCAGCAAGGTTGAGATTTACGAGCGGATGAACGATGTGACGCGTAAGGGCTCCGTCGTGGTCTTGGTGAGCTCGGAGATTCCAGAGCTCCTAGGGATGAGCGATCGCATCGCCATTTTGTTCCACGGAAAGCTTGTCGCGGTCATTAGCCGAGCGGATGCGACACCTGAGCGTGTCCTCCACTGGATGATGACCGGGCGCGATATCGACCCGACAGACACGGCAGACCAGCCACACCAGGAAGCCCATTCATGACACTCGCAAAACGCCTCCTCCCAGCCGTCTCCCTGATACTGCTGTTTCTCTTCTTCGCATCCCAGTCCGCACCGTTCCGGAGCATGGACAACATCACCAACATCGTTGGGCAGAACGCCTGGCTGCTGATTGCATCCATGGGAATGACCATCGTGATACTAGGTGGCGGCATCGACCTCTCCGTCGGATCTGTGATGGCATTTTGCGGCGTAGTCAGCGTCCATTTAATGGTCAATATGAAGGTTCCTGTACCTGTCGCGATGCTAGCGGGCCTCGCAGCGGGCGGTGTTGCCGGTGCCATTAATGGACTTCTGGTCACAAAGCTTCGGATACCGGCATTTATCACGACGCTTGGAATGTTGCTGATTGCCCGTGGGGCCGCCTTGTCATTGGCAAAGGGTGTGACCGTGGATGGCGCTCCGGAAGCATTTATGCAGTTTGCCGGTGGCAAGCTGATGAATATTCCAACGCCGCTCGTAATGACCGTCGCGATTGCGGGGTTGGTTGCACTGGCGATGCACTTTACCAAGTTTGGTCGCTATGTACAGGCGATTGGCTCCAATGCGGAAGCGGCCCGCGTCAGCGGCGTACCTGTGCATAAAACGCTTTTGTGGACCTATATCCTTGGTGGAATCTTCGCAGGCTTTGCGGGCCTTGTTGAAGCAGCCCGCCAGGGTTCCGGAAACCCGACGAGTGCCGAGGGCTATGAGCTTGATGTCGTCACAGCGGTTGTTGTCGGTGGCGCAAGCCTCTCAGGCGGCGAAGGGCGCGTCAGCGGCACCATCCTCGGTGTTCTTCTTGTAGCCTTTCTCCGCAATGGCCTTAACCTTATTGGTGTCGAGCCGTTTCTGCAGAAAGCCTATATTGGTGCTCTGATTCTTGCAGCGGTTGCATTCGACCAGTGGGCCCGCCGCAAGTCCGCAGCCTAGGAGGTTTCTATGTCTGAGCAAACGCTCCCACCGAGTCTGTCAGCACCTCTGCCCGACCTCCTTCGTGACTTCGATGGCAAAGTGATTACGACAGGTAGCCAGTGGAAGCGCTTCCGCAAGGACATCCTCAAGCGGGTTCAGGATGATATGTACGGTGCATTACCCAACACACCGGAGGGGATTGCATTCGAGGTTCAGAACGAGTTCAAAGATGCCCTTGGAGGTACCGCGACCTGCCGGATTGTACGGATTCATTTTGCTGATCCTTATGCGCCAAACATCCAGCTGATTTTGTTTACGCCGAACAAACGCCGTGGGAAAGTGCCGTGTTTCCTCACAATCGGCTTTTGTGGCAATCACACACTAACCACTGACAGCCGAGTCCCTGAGCGCAGCGGTTGGAACTTTGGTAGCTGCAAGGGACGTGGTTCACTCGCTGCAGAGTGGCAGCTGGAGCGGACGATTGCAAGGGGCTACGCAGTTGCCCATTTTTGTTACGCCGACATCGATGAAGACCGAATCGACCACGATGGCGGTATCCGGAGCTGGGAGGACCGCACCGCAGGGCGCCCAAAACAAACCATTAACCGCGGCTCAGTAGCGGCTTGGGCCTGGGGTATCCACCGGGCGGTTGACTATCTGGTCACCGACCCCAAAGTCAACGGAAAGCGAATTGCCGTCATAGGACATTCCCGTAACGGAAAGGCGGCGCTTCTGGCGGGAGCCACCGATGAGCGTATCGCTCTCGTGATTCCCCATCAGAGCGGTTGCGGAGGTGCGGCACCAAGCCGCGGTGCTATCGGAGAAAAGGTTGCGGACATCAACAAACGCTTTCCGCACTGGTTCAACGCAAAGTTCAAGACATATTCCGATGCAACAGACCGCATCCCGTTTGATCAACATCACCTGATTGCGTGTATCGCGCCCCGCCCTGTCCTGTTCTCGAATGCGGTTCAGGATTCTTGGGCAAACCCGGATGGCCAATTCGAAGCGCTTCGTGCTGCACAGCCTGCATGGAAGCTGCTTGGGAAAACGGACAGCGCGATTCCGGAGGTCGTTGCACAAGGAAAAGTGAGTATCGGAAGACAAGGGACGTTTCTGCGAGCTGGAAGCCATGCGGTCACAGCGGATGACTGGGCAGCCTTCCTGGACTTTGCCGATCGCTGGCTTTAGGTTCTACCAGCCGATCAGGTAGCGCGAGCGCTTCCCTGCGACCTTGCGGATGCCTAGTGCGCACAGAATGCTTGCGCCATGGATGATAGCGACAGCCAGTGGCAGCGCGGGCCCGCCACTTAAAAAGGCGTGGAGTTTCCACGTACGCAGCCAGATATCAAGTACGTACGGATGCAGGAAGAAAACCGCAAAGCTGGATGCCGCGACGAGTCCGATAGCTGTGCTCTCCCGGCGGTCAAACCACTGCAAAGCGTAGAGAAGCCAACCGCACATCAGCATTTTCTGTATGAGTTGAAGGTCGATGTTGCCGATGCTGCCGAAAGCCCTGTGATACGAGCCGGTATTCGGAACCAGGGTGGCTTGTGCGATTGCGAGACCGACAGCCCCGATGAGCAGCTTCAAGTTGTGACGCGACAGAAAAGCCATTAGGCGTTGGCGATGAACGGCTGCCGTCACGCCAGCAAGGTAGACAGGTGTGAAGTAAACGAGGAGCTGCGGTATTCCAATATTGTTGATGGGCCGCTGGGTGATGCTGGCGACCATGAGCATGGCTCCAACCGCCGTGATTTGCAACTTAGATGGAAGAGTGGCAAACCAGCGGTGGAAGGGCGAGAGCGCAAACATCGCCATCACAAACGGCACGTACCAGTAGCAGATCCAGATATCACCCTTCATCAGGTGCCCAAGATAGGACGTTACGGCTCCTAGGGTCCCCGCTGGGTGATCGTTCTTTACCGCCATCAAAATTGGCAGGACTGAGAGTAACAGATACGGAAGCAGCACGCGCTGAGCCTTTTGCTGCAGAAAGCCTTTGAACGTGTAGCGGTTTTTGAAAACGTGGTGGAAGAGGTAGCCACTGATGAATACGAAGAGATTCGTGCCACCAAGGATGATATTCGCGATGAACTTTTCAGCTGCAGAGTCGATTACCCAGCCGGTGCTGCTGATGCTATGTCCCGCAACAACGCACACAATTGCAATCGCACGAAAGGCTTCGAGACTTGGAAGAAATTCACCCTTCGGTGTTTTCTGAGTCGCTCCTTGATCACCTCGGCTCGTTCCTAAATTACTGGTTACCCCGCGCTTCTGGCCGACATCCAAAGTGGATGGCAGCTGCAGCGCTTCGCTTTCAACGACCGATGGATTTCCTCGCATAGTTTCTCCATAGAAGATGTCGGCAAATCACGCCGAATTCCATAGGAGGTTTCCTGAACACGTCTTATGCGAGTTACGTCGGTAGAGGTCAATCTATGTCTTACACACACCACTGGCACCCAAGCAGCTTCCGCGACCCAGGTGGGCGAATGTTCCGTCAAGAGGGACGGCTACTTAGGGCGATTTTCCAACCGGCTATTGCTGACTTTCTATTCCTTGAGTCCTCCGGGCTGCTCGCTGAGCTGACATCCGCTGGGAGCCTTGTTACACACACCGATGTTAGCCTTACATCACTGACATTGAATTCATGTCCCGAGAAACCAGAGCGTGTCATCGCACCGACAGAGCTTGCGTGGATTTCCTATTCGCACGAATGGACACATGGCCAGCTGCAGGCCGCGGCGCTCCACACATTGAATGTAATGATTACTGCTCTAGACCACGGAATGTGGCTTCAGGATGCGGCATCCAGCAATATCCAGTTTGTAGGCAGCAAGCCAGTGCTCATCGACACACTGTCGCTCGTCCGCTACCCGGAAGGCTCCCTCTGGGCAGGTTATGGTCAGTTTTGCCGCCACTTCCTGGCTCCTCTAGTCTTGATGCACGCATTCGACAGCCGTATCGCCGGGTTGCTCCTCCAGTTCCCGGATGGCATCCCGCTTGATATCGCATCCGCGATGCTCCCAAAGAAATCCTGGCTAAACCCCGGAGTTGTCGCTCACATTCACATGCACGCAAAGGCAACCCGTACTGCGGGGAGCCAGCCGACTGCGTCATCCAATGCTGGAAACCTGACAAAGATCCAGCTATTGGGCTTACTCGACAGCCTTCGTGGAATAGTCGCAGCCAATGGTCCGAAGATCGAGGCCAGTCGGTCTCAATGGGGTGGCTACGATGCGGAGGACGGCTACACAGACAAAGCACGGACAAGCAAGGAACAGATTGTTTCCGGGTGGCTTAAGGCCATATCCGGAAGCGTTACAGTTGATTACGGTGCGAATGCCGGGCGCTACAGCCGACTGGCTGCAGAGTTCTCAGATGTTGTCCTTGCGGTAGAGCCTGACACAATGGCAGCCGAGCAGCTGTATGCGCGTACGGTTGAGCACCATCAGGAAACGCCGGGAATCCAGACAGTTCGGATGGATATATTGGCACCAAGCCCCGGGATTGGGTTGCATGGCACCGAGCGCCCGGGTTGGTTTGCTCGACTGGAAGCAGACACAGTAATGGCTCTTGCGCTCATTCATCACCTCTGCCTCGCCGCTGGAATCCCATTACAAGAAGTGCTCCGAACGCTGACCAAGGGCACCCGGCATCTTATATTGGAATGGGTGCCATCGGATGACCCACAGGCAAAACGGCTAGGAAAAGCACGCTCGCGCGTGTTTACTGATTACACCCAGGCGGCGCTTGAGCAGTACTTATCCGAGCTCGGGATGATTCGCGGCAAACGCGATGTTGACGACTCGATGCGGACCCTTTACCTCGTGGAACTTGCCCCAAAGCCAGAGTCCTGACAGCCAACATTACGGGTTGTGTGCCGTGATGATGCGTCCTGTTTCATCCCGCCATTTTGCATAAAGAACGGGTTGCACACCAGGCTGCGGGATTCCCGTCAGGACACTGCGAACTCCGCCACCATCCACATCGATAGCCGACTGTCCAATATTGGTAAGTCCGGTCGCCGCCCACTCAATTCCGGGGGCACTCACACGGTCTGTACCATCCGGGTTGGTCACCACAGCAACTGCCTGCACCCCCTGCTTGCCATCAAGCCTCTTGACGGTCTCAACAACAATTTCAACCGTTGGAGGTTTGATGCGTGCCTGCCCTTGGTTGAGTCGGTAAACAAATGCCAGTGGTACACATCCAATCACGGCCGCAATGACTGCGGTTGTTACATGTGTGACTGGCTTCGTCGGCAGCAATGCCTCAGGAGCAACTTCATGGTCGCGGGATGCACCCACGCCTACTCCCATCCAAAACCACAACTGTATCAATACACCGGGGAAGACATGCGCGGGGCTTCCAAGACCATCCACAATAGATGCAAACACGGCACAGACTGCACCCATCGCAAGCGCTTTGCGGTGATGATGGTTTCGCTCACTCATGTCCGGCAGACGCCGAATCACGGACTGCATGAGTGAGATGAACATACCTGCGTACAACGCAAGCCCGGGAATTCCAAGCTCTGCGGCGGTCTGTACCCAGACATTGTGTGCCAGATTTGAGTGTCCCGTGCCGACTCGGGTTACTGTAAATGGTTCATCCGCAGTATGCGTCCACCAGCTCTGAAGGATTGGCCATGAGCCCGTTCCCCATCCGGTAAATGGACGCTCCCCCGTTGCGAGGACAGCGCCACGCCATTGGTTGAGGCGGTCTATAAACGATGTGTCATCCTTTAAAAACTGAAATGTGGATGCACGCTCACCTAGCAATGGCATCAGCTCGCCGATGATGACGAATACGATCAGCCCCGCAGCAACGACAGCCGCCGGACCGACAAGGTCATGCTTGCGGTTTCGGTCGATGCGAATATGACCTTCTTTGGCTGCAAGAACTGCCATCATAATGGCGCCACCAACAAGACCAATCCACGCCGACCGGGTTCTGGCAATCAGCAGCGCACCAACCAAAACAACGGCTGCGGCCTGCGAGTAAAGCCGTGTCTTGAATTCGAGGCGTGGCTGCAGCGCAAGCGCAATCGCAGGCGGGATGAGAAGCAACAGGAATGAGCCAAGCGACTCGTGGTTACCAAAGGATGCAAAGATAGCGCCACGGGACGCCGATTGATCCTGGCCAAATTGTGCAAAACCGAGCAGGGACTGTGCAACGCCAATGCCGATCGCGAAAGTGGCTACCCAGCGGATGGTGTCTGACTTTAGTCCATAACCGGCGATGATGTACACGGCGAGTCCGATAAGGACCAGAAGACAGCGCGCGAGGGCCCACTTGGAATCTGGTGCGTTGAGGATGCCATAGAAATGCCATGCGGTCAGCGCAAGCATCCAAGGAGTCGGACCGCGTAGAAGCATCGTCTGGAAGCGTTCCTGAAATGTCGCCACAGCAATGACGATAAACCAGGCGCCCAGGAGAGTACCCTGAAGAATACGCACCGGCCACGGATTTGGGATCCAAGGCATTTCTGCAAGCCCGGATGCCAACAGCACAACCAAGAGAAGAACTCCAGCCAGGTATTTCTCAATCACCGATGTGCGTTGATGATTGCGGCTGCTTCTATGTGAACGCTTACTGGTGGTTTTCGTGGATGTCGTTTCAGGCATAGTCAGTGCGATTCTACGAGAATTTCACGATTAAAACGGATAAGAGTTGCGTAATGAACAGCAAATAAGCATCTAACAGGACGGATTTCTTCGGAGAAGTGCGTAACGTAACGATTCACCCGACAGCACAGACGAACTCTGCCGGTGAATCAATGTAAAGAAACAGCTGCTTCGGTCGCCGAATGATGCCAAACGGAAGCACCGCATTTTGAGGGCTGTTCAGCTCAATCAACACATTGGGCTGGTCACCGAGTGCACACCAAAGGACATCGGAAGAGGTGACTCGATCGACTTCCTTTTCGAGAGCAACCACTTGATTTATGGCGTCCTTAGGAATCCAGCAACAATACAGCAGAGATACTCTTACAAGAATCCCATCCTCTGAAACATAGACTGGTCGTTGGTTGGATGCCCTCACTAGCGCAATAGCGTAAATGAGCATCGCAAGATGAAGCAGCCCAAGGATGATCGCGGCCATTGTGGACTTAGTCGCGACGAAGAAGTCAATGGCAATGCCCTCCACGATCACTAGAAAGCCAATCACTCCAAGGATAGTTTGGATGTTTCCACTGGTGTGATACGAAAAAGCGCGAATATTGGCAGCATCGCCAGCAAATGACGACTTTACCCCTATGCCTAAAAGATGTTTCCAAATCAGCTTCTCATACATCAGTGCCCGAAGCGGCTGCCTGATGTTTATCAAATCGAGAACCGTGTCAGTCACGATGTCAGCTTTCGCATCGCGCCTATCAAGCGATTCCCAAGATTGGAATCGCGGAAAATTTGCATCGACAACGCCGCATCAAACACGGATGCACTTCCAAATACAGAAACATCCTTTCGCGCACGGGTAACAGCCGTATACAGTAGCTCACGCGTACACAGTCGGTTGGCCTCCGTTGGAAGGACGACATCGACTGTTCCCCACTCGCTTCCCTGTGACTTATGGACCGTGATGGCATATGCCGCGTCGATATCTGTCAGCGATGCATACGGCAACAATCGCGTTTCCCCCACTATCAACTCTCCATCCTTGTTCATGGTAAGCAGTGGTTCAAATGCTGCATAGAGTTCATCGCCAACCCATGCACTAAATCCAATCTCACCATTCATAAGGCCGAGAGCATAGTTATTCCGGGTGACGATGATTGGTTTGATGCCATCCTGATGCGCAAGGCTCTCAAATTGTTTGTTGATGGTATGAACCTGATGACGCATTGGACAAATGATCTGCCATGCACTCAGTTCACGAAACATCGTCGGGGCGGCTTCAAGCAGCGCGAGCGTACTTGCGAACCGCATCGGTGTTGCCATCAACGGGCGATAAGAGGCAAAACGAGTTTGCATTTCATCAATATTGCGAAGTCCACCATTAGGAGCCACTTCATTGCGTAAGCGCATCCCAAGCAAGTCCCGTGTGCCTTGTGCATCCCCGGCGAGAGCCTTATCGGCAATGGCAGAGAGCTCCGATGTCGCACGCTGATTCCGCTTTAGCGTGACAAATGGATTTAGCTCGCCAAGGTCTTCCTGAAGAGCCATCAGGTCCTGTAACACACTCCCCGCTTCTACACTTGGTAGCTGATTCGGGTCTCCCACGAGAAGCAGACAAGCCTCCGGTGGCATCGCACGCAGGACGGCATCCATTAACCCGGCATCGAGCATCGAGACTTCATCAATGATCAAGACATCCACTTCAAGCGGATTGCGCTCATTGTAGTGATAAGCATTGTGCTGATCCGGACGGCTTCCGAGGAGGCGGTGAACTGTCATCGCAGCGGCAGCATCCACGTGCTGGCGGCTAAGCGCTGCTGTGATCCGCGTTGCGGCCCGGGCTGTCGGTGCCGCGAGAGCGACACGGATATCGGTTTGCGTTTTTCCAGCGAAGCGCTTCCAGGTATCCAGGATGCTGGCGATGACCGTCGTCTTCCCGGTTCCGGGACCACCCGTGATTATCAGGAGTTTTCTGGATGCTGCGGCGACAGCGGCCTGTTGCTCCGGTGCCAGATGAATGTCATTTTCATCACGCATAAACGTGATGGCTTCTGCTACAGATGACATCCAGAGAGCCTGATCGACTCCAGCACTTCCGCTTAGCCGGTTTGTGATTGCTGCTTCAAGCCCGGATTCGATGTGATGAAAACGTCTTAGCTGGAGCCCCGTCTCTGTAACGACAATCAGATTCTCAGGGAATGGATGCTTCATTGGAGCTGGCCAAGTATCCGAAAGCGTGTCCAACCAGTCCGCCGTCTGTTTCATTTGGTCAGTCGGTCTCCGATGCTCCGCTCGAAGCTCCGTACTCCAATCACGCAGCTGGTTTTTGACTGATGCAACTGCTTCAGGGGAGGTGCCAAGCTGCAAGTGGCCATCCTGAGCACGTGCCAGCATCAGGAAGAGAACTGAGCGCAATGTGTCATCCGGTGCTGCATAGCGGTCGCAAATCCGATTTGTGGCATCTGCAATGAACGGTACTCCGGGGATGCATCTAAGCGCATTCGCAACTGAAATGTCCTTAGGCTGTGGCAACATGAAAATCCACCCATCCCTTTCCATCCGCTGCAGGACCATTCTCAAATGCTCTTACAAAGATGTAGCGTACTCCTGCGACGCGGCCCAGCCCAGCGGCTTCGACAGCTTGCTTGTAAAGGTAACCCTGTAATCCGTAGCGGTGATGATGCATCGCGTCCTTAATCTGGTCATCGTCGTAGCCACCAAGGTGATTTGTCTTCCAGTCGACAATCCATATGCCAGCATCGGTTTCAAAAATGGCATCAATGTTGCCCGTCAGAAATCCCCTTGGGAGCGTGTCAGGACGGTTATCTGCAAGCTCAGCTTTCACATCTTCTGATGCATCCCGATGACTGAGAAATGGTACTTCCGGGAATGCATTGCGGATGTCCATCAGGCGCGTGCCGCATGGAAGCGCTGATTGCAGTGCTCCCCTCACCATATTGACAATACTCTCAACATTTGGGTCGGATGCATCCCTGACCGAAATGCCATCCGCCCGGAGGCGCCGCAGGGTGAACTCAACAATTCCCTCGGCGGACACTGCTCCAACTCTTTGGTCCTTAAGTACATCCTCAAAGACAGCATGGACGATGTTACCGAGGCGTTTTCCCGCCACAGTGAGCTGCGAGGGTGACTTTCCACCGGGCACTGCATTGCCACGCAGGACCGAGGTATCGGGTGCCTGAACATCCTCAGCTTCATCCTCCGCCGGGTTTGGCACAGTATCAAGAACAGGTGCATGGTGCTTCGTCAGCTTTGTAAAGCTGGTGAACTGTAATTGTGGATGAAGCTTATGGGATTCAGGTAGTGGCCGTTCCGGTGGTGCTTCCTGCAGCGCGACCTGATACTTGCTGGTGGTGTTGGCTGGTGGACAGACGCTTGGATAGACAACATACAGCTGCTGTCCGCTCGTCGAGATGGTTGTCGATGCCAGCTCGCTTAGTCCATCAAGATTTACATCCCCGAGCACCGTTGTCAACGCGGTTGTCCACCCTGGTTGCCGACCTCTTTGCGGACACTGACCGGCAGGAACAACACAATACGAAACTGCTCTCGTAAGAGCAACGTAGAGCAGACGTTTGTCTTCGGCGGAGCTTTCTTCCGTAACGCGTTTGAAGGCATCCTTGTCCCACCGACGGAAGAGGACTGTTTTGTGCGTTCTATTGCCGGCATTGGCAGCAACGATTCCATACTCCGGCTGTGTGCCAGTTTTGGTTGAAATCACTCCACCGCCCATAAAGACGATTGGGAATTCAAGACCTTTCGAACTATGTAGCGTCAGGACATGAACGGCATCATCATTTCCTTCGGCGAGCTGGGCAACTTGTTCCCGTGCATCGATGACGGATTTTAAGCGCCCTGGAAGGGCATCCACTGTAAGTGCCTCGGTGGCCATTGTCTTTTCAAGCCACTGTGCCAGATGTACGAGGTCAGCAGCGCGGCGCAGGTGATCGAACGGCGCCCGGGATACGCCATCAAGGCCCCAGAAGCCAGCATCCGGCTCGACGATTTCGCGGATTGCTGCAGCAATCCGGCCATCCGACAGCATCCCCGCCCAGTTTTGGAATCGCTTCTGCCACTCAGATGTCTGTTGTTCGGTGAGATTTTTTTGATCGGATTCAGAGACACCGGACCACCATGTGAAGATGGCTGCGCGTACGACACGGATATCATTTGGTGCGGCGAGGGCGCTAAGGATGCTGAGAAACTCCTGTGCCGTCGGAGAAGTCCCGACATTCTCACTGCGTTCATAAACAACAGGTATGTGACGCTTACGCAGCTCACGGATACAGGCCATCGCTTCACGTCCGGTTCGGCACAAAATTGCGATGTCACTTGGAAGGACCGGTTCGGTTCTGCCAGTGTCGTCCGACCCTGCCTGAGCAGGCTTGATGAACTGAAAGCCATCCGTGAGCAGGCTGAAGATATGATTGGCCAGCCACGTAACGTAGTCTCGCCGTGCAAGGCTTACCTTTTGTGTCGTCTCTGGAAGGTGGCAAAGTGCTACTGGAGGCTGGCGATTACCATCCGTGTCAATAAGGTATCGTTTACCTCCATCCGGATTTGGCTTGACGCCTTCGTAGGAGATGCCGGCGGTCGTCGATTCATCGCCTTCAATCGTGGAATCAGCTTTGCCAAACAAGGGAGTACATCTTCGAAGGAGGAGGCCATCAATGGCCTCGACCATTTCAGGCGTCGAGCGATAGTTGATGCCAAGAGTGCAGAGCTGCCCACCTGCGTTTCCCAGGATCTCGCCGCGGGCGCTGAGGTAGCTATCCAGATCGGACCCACGGAAGCGATAAATAGACTGCTTTGGATCCCCGACAAGGTAAATGACATTGCCATCATCCGGATTGGTTTTTGGCGCTGACATATCCGAAACGAACAGCGACCGGAAAATCCGCCACTGATCGGGGTCTGTGTCCTGAGCTTCATCGAAGAGGACGATAGGAAACCGCTTGCGTAGTGCATCCCGCAGGCGCTCCGCCAGCGCACGTCGCTCGGCAGACTCCTGCTTGTCGACCTCAACGGATTTACGGAGATCGGCAATCATTGCATCAAATGTCAGAATCCCCTGCTCAGACAGGCGCTTTCTAAGCATCGCCGCAGTGTCCCGCACGAATTTGTACAGTGCCGCAAAGGCAACTTGCTTGGGAA
>CAZSGJ010000035.1:0-10038 GCA_964606305.1 uncultured Armatimonadia bacterium | reverse complement strand
AGTGTTGACATGCAGCCACTCATTCAATGTCTCATCGAGGATGCGCTGTGCAAGTTCTTCGCTTGCCTGCGCCTGCCAAGGGCGACCGGCCTCGAATGCAAACTGGTCTAATACGGCATTCGCAAAGCTGTGAATTGTCAGTACCTGAGCATTGTCGTATTCCGCGAGCGCCTTGCGTAACCGCACGAGGCGGACGTTACGGTCATCGGTTTCAGGGGACAGTTCCAAGTCCGAGATACGTTTGCGGAGCGCGCCACGCAGTGTCTGCTGCATTTCAGCGGCCGTAGCGCGGGTAAATGTCACGACCAGAATGTCGCTGATGGCAATGCCACGTTCTTCCAGTGCGCGCAGCACAAGCTGGCGAATTGTGTACGACTTGCCGGTACCTGCGGATGCTTCAATAACTGCAGACTGGGTTAGTTGCAGACCATCAGGTGTAATCTTACGCATCCTCGGTAACACCTTCCTCGCTTGTCTCACCATTAGCGATGTTATTCACCTTTAGAACAACATCAACAAATAAATCCCACGCGGGTGACCACGTAAATCCCTGCTGATCCAGATATCGCCGCGTTTCGACATCCCACTTTTCGATGCGTCGTTCCAGCTCTGCCTCAATCGCATCAAATTCCACAACCTTACTTTTCTCAGTCCAAGCCGAGACCTTTAGGTCATCCACATAAACGGGGATACAGACATCCCGGTTGGCCGCCGCAAGCGAAATGAAGCTGTCTTGTAGCGTGCGATAGCAATCAGCATCGAGAGGAAAATGATACGTATACAGGTCTTGGTTTGTCTCCCGGAGGTTGACGATGATGAGTGTAAAGCCACCATCATTTGGCCGGGTTGGGTGGAACAGCCAGCGGGCCAGCGCCCGCCAGAGGAAGCGGTCATGCTTTTCGGATGGCTTGCCGGAGTTCACAGTAAACACAAAGCCGTTCTGCCACGTGTCTCTTACATTGCCAACGACTCCCGCGACCTGCCCGGTTGTGAAGCGTACCGGCTTTTGCAGCGCCCCCAGTGTGGTAAGCACATCCGCACACTTATTCTCAAGTAGTTTCAGGTGCTCCGATATCCGCTTACACATGTAGTCGCTGTTTGATTGAGTCACCAACGCCTCTCGTCGGATGTCGGGCCAAATCTGCTCCAGTGCCAGCCCAAGCGTGGTTGCATGCCGCATCGCGTAATCCCACGCACGCTTCACAGCAATGTCGCGGATATCGGGAGCAAAGCGGTCCTCCTCCTCGGGGTTGTCAACGCTCACGATACGCATATCCCGTCCGGCACTCAGATGATGCCTGGCTGGATTGACAAACAGATCTTCAAATGACTTTGCCGATACACGCGACGTCGATGGCTCAGTAAGCAGTCCATCGGAAGGCGAATCGGTATCATTCGCCAAACTCTCCATCGAGAGTAAACCTCCAAAGCGTACGCGTCGGTCGCGCGCATAGAGAATGTGTTCAAACCACGGAAATGCTGCACGATTGACGATGATGTCTTCACCAGCATTTGGAAAGGCTTCGACGATATCCCGTAGGGGCACCGCCATGTCACGGTGTGTCGCATTCGCAGCATCACGACCTGTGTAGTAGAACCATAGCTTGTCGACAGCACCTGTAATGACTTCGAGGAGCGCGAGGCGGTCAATCTGCGCCGGGGATGCATCCAGGCAGGTGTCATCTTTGTAGTGCTTTGCCGATTCTTGCGTAAGGTCAAAACCAAGTGGCTGTCTGCGTGCCGGGAAGGTGTCCTGTGACATCCCAAGGATGCAAACAACCTTGCTTGAAATGCCTCTTGCCTGCGCCAATGGAACCACGGTGGCCGCCTCAAAGAGTGCCCGGCCCCGCGGCGTACCCTGATCCATCAGACGCTGACGCAGCAACACACGGAAGTCCTGGAGATTCATTGCAAAGTCACGGGCGATGTCAATGCAATCACTTTGCGTCAGTAACCCCGAAAGGGCATAGCGAATCGCAGTGATGTGGTCATCATCCGATGGCTGACCTGAACGGCAGCCGATTTGCTGATCAATGATGCCTGATATGGTTGCAACCCACGCAGAAATGGGTTGAGTAAGTGTTGCCGTCGATGTCAGGAGCTGGAGTAAATCTGAAAGCGGCCCGATGATGTGCCCGAGGCCTTTGGACTCAACGGCACCAACGCCACCGACACCGAGGAGTGAAAAGTCACCCGCTGCGAGCGGAGCAAATTCATCATTGGGCGCAATCACCAAGCCCATCGCAACCCGGTCAAGCCACTCATCCCACGTCCCACTGGCATCCGGCTTGGCATCCGCCCAAATTTCTTCTATGTCAGACTTCCGTTCGTTCTGACTGAATCCGTAGCGTGCACCGCCTTCGGCAAGGATGACTTTTAGAGAATCGACATCATCCGGTTCGAGTCCATGCCGGGCAAGCCAGCAGGGGTTTTGAACTATGGCGAGGAGATCGGAGCGGCGCAGGCGGCCACCGATGTTATCAAGAATACGCTGGAACAGCGCGTGAACAGGACTCGCAACACCTACGCCATCCCCGATAAGCGCCCAGTGTAAATCAACCGGAGTAGAGAAAACCCGCTCAATGTGTGGGAGGTAAGGAGAGAGGTCAGGTGCAGTGATGACAAAGTCACGTGGATGCAGCGAAGAATCGTTGTGAAGCGCGAGGAGGATGTCATCCCGCATGCACTCCAGCTCACGCACAGCAGACCAACAGCTGTTGACGAGGAGAGAATCATCTCCTTCCAAGACAGCATCCGTCGAAATCTCTGGCTGATTGTCAAGAATAGAAAGCTGCAATGCACCAAGTAGCGTCGTGCCATTCGGTTGCCGGAATGCTTCTCCTCCGTAGACTGTGTGAATATCGACACCCCGCTGGAGAAGCGAATCTTCCGTATCAATCAAATAAGCCTGCTCGTTTCGCGAGAGCAAGCCAAGGCTGGATAGTATCGGACTTGCAAATGTGGCTGTGCCATCATCCATAGCCGATGCCAGCATCATCTGTTTGCGCGTCGGATTATCAGCAAAAAACTGCCGGCAAGGAGACAGAAGGACTTGCAGCACATTGACATCCGTGCGAGCCGCAAGCGCCTGGACCCAGCGATAATCGATGAGTGGAAGGAAGGCACCGCCGACGATAGCAACGGGACCCGTTCCATCGATATTGGATTCTGACAGTGGGACAGAATCTGAGGCAGCCAGCGGTTTGGCAAGGCTCGCCTTTTTCCAAACACGACTCACAAGCTCCGCCTGCCATTGAACATCCTGGGATGCAATGGGTGGAACAACATTGTCAATGAAGTCCGCTAACATCGATGGCCGTTGCTTGTCATAAAACCGGACCAGCCGGGTCAGCTGACCGGCAAGTTCCATCCGTGAACCCCGGTTTGCAGCAAGCCAGGCTTGAACCGGACGCCAAACGGGATCCGATGTGTCTATTTCATCGAGCACGGCCGCGATAACCGACTCGAGAAGAACATCGTGGCAGGTAGGAATCGTTTGCACTCCACAGAAATGGCGACGTGCTGCAAATTCCTCCATGAATGTGACAGCCATGACGTTGCCGAGGTGGCGGGCCAACTCCTGGCGCAGCCATGTCCGGACAACTTTATTGGGCACAACGATGACTGCCGGGCGAGCCAGTGTCCGCGAACGGATATGGTCAGCGAGGGCTGGAATGATGTTTTTGAAGTCGTTGGTTGGGATGATTTGCCAAGGCATGGGATAGCTCGATGTTTCCTTCTCTAATTCATATCGTTTCATACCGTGCAGTTTGTGACGACTGACGTGAACTTTTTTTTCGCTCGACTAGCGGATGGCATCGAAAACCATTTCACGTACCCAGCATCCAACTACTCGCTGCTCAGCAAACATCGGCATCGTTCCTCCAGCGAGTCAGCGAAGACCGGAAGAAACTGAACCATCCGTAAGCAACTTAGGACTGCTTCGCCATTTATTTGAGGCTACAATACGAAAGTATTCGTATTGCAGTCATCTATGACTGCGCGCACAACGGACGGCTGCACACAGGAGTGCTGACAATCATGGATGTAAAGCGCTTTCGTACCACCATCGGCTTACTGGGTATCGTGACACTCTCCGCGCTCAGCGTTTCTGCAACAGGAAAAGAAAAGCATGCGGGCATTGCCAAATCTGCACTCCAACTTACGGGTGCGATCACAAACATCACCCTCGATGGCCCATGGACCAGCCACCGCATCGTTGCTGAGCTCCCGACAGGGAAAGATGTTACAACAACCGCACGCTACACCATCGCGGATCCCAAAATCGCAACCATCAAAGATGGCACCGTCTACCCGATTCGTGATGGCCGGACGACCATCACGATCGATGCAGCTGGCCGCAAGCTTGTTATCCCCGTGGATGTCCGCAATGTCACGACAAAGGCCACTCCGCGCTTCATCGCGGACGTAGAGCCCATTCTTACCCGCTCCAACTGTAACGGTGGTGGCTGCCATGGAGCCACGCAAGGTAAAGGCGGCTTCCGATTAAGCCTGCAGGCATTTGACCCGGATCTGGACTTTGCCAGCATCACCAAAGGCAGTGCAAGCCGCCGTGTATCACCCGCACAGCCGATGAACTCTCTCCTGCTACGCAAGCCGACGATGGCTGTCCCGCACAAAGGAGGACCCGCGCTCGCCGGTGGAACCCAGCATCACCTTCTCCTTAGCGAGTGGATTCGCCTCGGGATGCCCGGGCCAAAGCAGGATGACCCGACGGTAACCAAGCTGGATGTCTACCCTAAAATGCGGACACTGTCCGTGGGCGATACACAGGCAATCCGGGTCGTCGCGACGCTCTCGGACTCCACGACACGCGATGTCACCGCCGAAGCGCTGATCAGCGGCTCGGATGCGGCCGTCGCAAATGTCAGCCCGGATGGCATTATCAAGGTCACGGGAAAAGGCTCCGCCGCCGTTTTAATCCGCTACCGGGATGTCGTGACAACCGCAACCATCAACAGCCCATTTGGCACGCCGCTGAAGCCCGGAGCACCACCGGATGATGAAACGCGTACGCTGGCATCGGTGGCAATGGATGTCCTCGTCGACAAAAAACTTGCCCAACTTGGCCTGACCCCAAGTCAAAAGGCTAGCGACACCGAGTTCCTGCGCCGCGTAACACTTGACATCTGCGGAACACTGCCATCCCCAGCCGACATCCGCGAGTTCCTCGCCGACCGCGAGCTCGACAAACGCTCCCGCCTCGTCGACAAGCTGCTCGCGAGCCCTGAATACGTTGACACCTGGACGCTGTTCTGGGGCGACTACACGCGTGCAACCACAAAAGCCCTTGGCGAACGTGGGCTGGCATCGATGAACCAGTGGCTGCGGTCATCCGTTGCGCTGAACAAACCGATGAGCACCTTTGCACGCGAGCTGATCACCGCAAAGGGTAGCAACTACGACAACGGCGCCGCGGGGTTCTTCAGGGCCGAACGCTCACCCGAAGCCCTGCTCGAAACCACCAGTCAGGTCTTCCTCGGAACACGTATCGGCTGCGCAAAGTGCCATAACCATCCCTACGAGCGCTTCAAGCAGTTTGAGTACTACCAAATGGCCGCCTTCTTTGTGCGAACCAAGACAAAGGATGGCCCAAATCCGGAAGAAACATTTGTCTATAACGGCAATGGCGGTGAGGCCGTCCACCCGCGCACAGGCAAGGTGATGCAACCAACACCTCTCGATGGCACGCCGCTGCCGGCGGACTTCAAGGGTGACCGACGGGATGCTCTCGCTGACTGGGTGACCGCACCAAGTAATCCGTTCTTCGCAAAAAACATTGTCAATCGGGTCTGGAAACAGCTCATGGGCATCGGGCTGATTGAACCCGTGGATGACATCCGGGTCACAAACCCGCCAAGCAACCCAGAACTACTCGATCGCCTCGCACTCGACTTCGTTCGCGGGGGCTACGATGTTCGCCAGTTAATTCGTGACATTGTGCTCACGGATGCTTACCAACGCACCGCCATCCCGACAAAGCAAAACGCTGGAGACAACAAATATTATTCACACTATGCCTTCAAGCGGATGCAGGCGGAGCCGCTCATGGATGCGATATCCGCGGCATTGGGACTTGGGGAGCCAATCGCAGGGATGCCAGCGGACCTCCGGGCGGTACAGCTTCCGGACACATCCGTGGGTGGAAACACCTACTTCCTCGACCTCTTCGGGCGACCGGCACGCAATGTCGTTTGTCAATGCGAGCGCAGCGATGCCCCGACCATTGGCCAGCTCCTGCACATCATGAATGGCAAGGGTATCCAGGACCGGATTGCAAGCAAAGACAACCGTATTGGGAAGCTGATTGCCGCGGGCAAAACCGATGCGCAGATTCTTGAAGAGGTCTACCTCGCGACACTGGGAAGGTATCCAAGCGAGCGCGAGAAAATGATTGCCTTACTAGACATCGACCTTGCCAAGGATAGACGTCTTGCATGGGAGGATGTCCAGTGGGCACTCCTGAACCAAAAAGAGTTTCTGTTCAACCACTAGTGTGACTTACCACTTTTGTGGGAATGCACTCAGCGTTCCAGGCAGGTCCAAATCCGCATGTTGGTGCCGGATATTTGCTTTAAAGCATACGGACCGGCGAGCGTGATCAGCAGAGGTATTTGAGTTTTCCACAATGATTGACCGTGAGTTTCCTAAGACCCAGCACAAAGTTTTGGTGCGGTTGGGTGCGGAGAGGTACACATTCCGCGCCGATGCTCCCGGAGGTTACGACGGGCTCATCGTCCAGTGGAAGATTCCGGCAGCCAATGGATGAAATACTTCACGCCAGAGGCCTGCGATACGTTCGATGAAATCGAGCCGTTTCGTAAGGTGAATGAACAGTACCGGGGGCACCTAAATTGTCTGCGCGGAATCCTGCCCGAGAAGGTGCTCGAGCTCGCAGAGCCATCGGGGATGGAGAATGCTTTGGTCGTGCGTGTCTCCCACGACCGAACGCGTCGCTCCTTGAGGTTGGTACTCCGATGTGGGGATGTCCAGATAGGCTACTACAACCTAATGCTAACGTACGAAGACGCGTGGCTTGTGCCCGAACACGATGTAGTGCTCGCGAGGATTGCACGTACCACCAAGACCCAGAGAATCTTCGAATGCGACCTTGCCTATCAAGAACTGGATGCAACAGAAGACGGACATATCGAGCACAGGCTCATTTTCTACAACCGTACGTGTCTCGAACCCGCCTACGCAAGCTGGCCTTGGTTTTCCATCCAATGCCGGGAACTGAAATGGCATCGGGAGCCAAAACGGACACGGAGGCTCCCGCCTAGCGAGAACCGATACCCAGGCGGCCCGGATGGCTGAGCTCAAAATGCGATGCCTAACGTACCCATATGAGCCGAATCGAACCTATCGACGTTACTTGGACGCATTCCCGAGCTGGAGTGTCTTCCCCACACTTAGATCGCCCTTGCAAACTCCAAAGACTACGGGCATTCCCTTTGATGCCCGGATACGAACACCGCCCGCAGCATCACTGGTCAGAATGAGCGGCTTGCCGGTCAAAGGCTCCAAAATATCGTAGCCGCTCCCAAGCGCAGCGATATCGCGTGGCCACTTCCCAGTGCGTTTATTGGATGCAACTGCCTTGAGATACAACCCTGCGGCCCTTGAGAGAGTGATACTGCTGATGACATTTGCGGCATTACTACCCTCCAGCGCCTGGATCATTTCGACAATGCCATATGTCTCCTTAGGCGGAGCATTAAACCTTGTCCGCAGAAACTCAATCGGTTGTCCAACGACATGCATCAGCGATTGCTCACACATCCGGGAATGCATCCTAACCTGCTGGCGACTGATTCCCACCTGATCCGGGTTGGACTTGAGCTCAGCAACTTTCTTCTTGACGACGGCTTCATCGGAAGATGCCGTTATCTGGGATGCTAAGACATCTATGAATTCATCGGATGCCAACAACGATTCAATAATTGCGTAATCGGATCGCAGCCCGGATGTGAAGCGTGACTTGTTGAGCGCACTGGGAAGCAGTTGGTTATTAGCAATGGTCTCAAGATCATCCGGAGTCAGCGTACTTGCGATACGGCAAAGCTCCGTCAAAATCAGAATTTCACATGCCAGGGATGTAGCAATCCCTGCATTTGACTCACTCGCTGGTGCCTGTGCGGTACGCAAAGCAGCGACTGCGATGTCGGTCGCGAGGCGTGAATTCCGCTGCTCGGATGCCGTCACCATCGCGGCAGTGAGAAATCGTGTTACCGCACGGAAGCGTCCATAATCAGGCGGCACTATCACAGAATCAGCCAGCGTCTTTTGTAGCCTTGGCGAGGTTGCCACTAGCGATGAAAGCGATACCAGATTTGTGACCAAACTCTTTGCGGGTTCCGTGGCAAAAAGTGATGCTCGCTGCTTCGGGGTTGACTTGGATACGTCTATGACATCATCGCTCTGCTTGAGCTTTGGATTGAATTTCAGCTCATCGGATGTCGTGATGACATGAAACCAGATGTTGTTGGTCGCAGGGGTTGGGAAGAGCTGTGGGGCGAGCGGTTTGGAGGCATCCACTGGTCGTCGGGAGGTTACCTCGTTTGGTTCTTTTGATGTACGGCACCCGCTCAGGCACAAAACCAAAAGCGCAGTACCTAACCCACACAGGACGTTTGCTTGCATTTCAGATCATCCCCATTACTTCCCACGAATCCCACGCGGTGGATTATAGATATAGAGCGTCCCAATCTGCGCAAAGCCGAGCTTTGGGTACAGCAGTGCCCCGGTGTGACTCGCCAAAAGCACACTCTTGTTAATGCCCTGCTCCCGGTCATCGGACATAACGCGGGTCATAAGGGCGGTCCCGAGGCCTTTACGCCTGTATGCTGCATCCACGTAGAGGCTGCTGATCCAGCTGGCATCCCCGACCCGGATACTCCCACAGCTACCGATGAACTTTTCTCCATCATGGATGGTGTAAACGCGGTGGACGGCGTTTTCATTACCAATATCCCGGCTCAGAATTTGTTTACGGCGCCAGGCTTTGCCGATGGCATCCGCGTGGGCCTGATCCGCGATTCTCACAATCGGGATGATGGGCTCAGTGGCCTCGATAGGCGTCAGAGTGTTGTCCATAAAGGCTTCCGTGGCCCCGAGGCGGCATCCCAGCGCCTTGAATTCCTTGCGCACCTCCGTGTCATCCACGCCGGCAGGCAACACAAAACAGATTGCGAAATTGCCTTTCGCCACACTGGCCGAAATCTCCAGTGCTTCGGTTGGCGAACATCCAAAGCAGACAAACTCATCCCGGCGGACATCTGCATTGGGGTTTGACCGCGGGCCATCATGGAGCTGCAAAACCTGCGGCGTCAGACGGGTGGCCACGTACGGATGCGTAAAGCTGCGGGTGTAGCACCAGCCTCCAGCAAAGGTCTCGATGGCGGCATCGATGCGGTCGCTCATGAGCGCATTCTACTTTGTGATTGTTAGATTAATCGGCTGTGAGCAGTGCTCCAGCCAGCGAAGCTCATCCACGCTGACTTTGGCACCCAAGGAAATCACCCCTACGAACGCCGCAGCGCCTGCATCCACTTTTAGCTGAACCACACCCGATGTCGCATTTTCAGCAAGCTCGAGTCCGCTTGCGGTGACGCCGGCGGGAAGCCCGCTTACAGAGAGTGTCAGCTTGCCGGCAAAGCCATGACGGACAAGGGTAACAGGCACATCAATGGTTGCATTGACACCCGATTGGAGCGCCGTCTTGCCTGCGTTTATGACGATATCGGCGGCCGCAGAGACCCCAATGGCCACACCGGGTTGCCGCTTGGTGGCACGAACAACCTGATCACCGTTCTTGCTGTAGTCTTCCTGAAGTCCCGCGGCGAAACGTCTGGTTTTGATTCCGCCGACCATCCCAGTTCCGTAAAGCGTTGTTTCCAAACCACCGGGTTTTGCATCTGCGCCGGCCTCGAAGATAACGCGGACACTGCCCGCACCCGCCGGGATCACACTGCCATCCGCAACACGAACGCCTGCCGGGAGGTTATCAAACACAAG
>CAZSGJ010000034.1:17107-25847 GCA_964606305.1 uncultured Armatimonadia bacterium | reverse complement strand
CGGCATCCACGCTCTTCGATGCCATCGCAGGTGGAAAAATCCGTCAGGGTGTCCTCGAACTCGAAGCAGATAGCGCATCGATCCCGCCGGAAGTCCCGGAAACCTATGAGGATGCCCTACGACTCTGGCAGGCTGTCCCCCGGCATATACAGATTCTTGTGCACCAGATGAATGGCCGACTGGTTGATTCTGCGCCAACGACAGACCCCACCCGGGATCAGACCATCATCAAGATTCTGGACAATGAAATTTCATTGGATGAAGCCGCGCAGCTGCTCGATGTCTGCGATGCAACCATCCGTCGGATGACGAAGGCGGGGACACTGGTGCATCGGAGGACCGTTGGGAAGCATCGGCGCTTTCGTGTGTCAGATGTGATGCGGGTGTTTGAGACCCGTCTTGGTAAAAGTGGGGGGCAGGACGATCTCTCGTAACCAAATGCAGCAGCTGTGGTGCGATGATGCCCACAGAACGGAACATCTGATGGTCTGTAGGAACTGGTGGCAACAGCTCGTTGGACGGCATGCGTATCCGCTGAAATGGACGGGTGTCGTGATGATTCCGACATCGGTGGGCGTGCATACTTTCGGAATGCGCATCCCGATGACCGGTGTCTGGTTGTCATCATCTTATACCAGCCTTGGCTCTGTTGCCCTGCTACCGAACAAGGTCTATCTTGCTCCTCAGGGGTGTGTTGGAATTCTTGAGACATCAGGGGATGCGCTTGCTGCGGTCAGGGATGGCGCACAGTTTTCGATAAGGGCGGCCCGTTGAGAATCGCCCTGCTTACCGAGAGCTGGTATCCGGTCGTCAATGGCGTTACGGCCAGCGTTCGCACGCTTGCGGATGAGCTGATGGCGGGTGGGGATGAGGTCATTATCGTCTGTCCGGATATGCCTGGCGCTGACCTTGACCCTCCGTATGTGCAGCGTGTTCCGAGCTGGGTCAGCCCCTGGAATACGCGTAACCCATTCGCCTATCCTCCGTATGGGCCGCTTTCTCACCGTCTCGATAACATTAATGTCGATATTGTGCACTCACATCACCCTTTCGGGCTTGGGTTGTATGGGCATCGGCTCGCACAACGCCTTGGCGTTCCCCATGTGTCCACATTCCATACGCTGTATTTTTCCTATATCCACTACTCTCCATTCCCACCTCCAGTGAGTCGCTGGTGGCTGCGAACCGTGCTGACACAGTTCTATAGCGGGTGTGCGTTGTTGACTGTGCCAAGCAAGGACACGGAAAATCAGCTCCGTGCTGAGATGCGGATGCCATGTCCGATGGAAGTTCATCCAACAGGTGTTTCTCTGCCGGGGAATGTGGATGCAGAGCGTTCCGCTGCGCTTCGGTCGCTGATGGGTATCCAGCCGGAAGACCGAGTGGTGCTGTATGTAGGCAGGATTGCCTGGGAAAAGAACTGCCGTTTATTGCTGGAGAGCTTTGCACGGTTGCCGGAGAATTGCCACTTGGTGATGGTTGGCGGCGGACCGGATGGCGATTCTCAGGCAGAGTTTGCAGCGGAGCTTGGGATGGACAGGCGAACACACTTTGTAGGTCCGATTTCGCGGGAACGGCTGGTGGATTATTACGGCATGGCAGATATCTTTGCCTTCCCAAGTTATACCGAGACTCAGGGGCTGGTCCTGGGCGAAGCACAGTCCTGTGGTCTTCCATGTGTTGCGGTAACCGGTGGTGGAGCGGCTGAATTTGTCAGAAATGATGTGGATGCGCTGGTGGTTCCCCCGCAGATTGATGCCTTTGCCGGAGCCTTGTTGAGGCTTGTTGCAGATAATGCATTGCGTAGCCGGATGTCGGCGGAAGCATTGGCATCTCCGGTGCGTCCCAGTGTTGCAGAAATGGTGTCCCATATACGTGAGATGTATAAGCGGCTGATTGCAGAGCACAAGGGACATGCAGGTGCTTAACAGATATTGTTCTTATGCAGAGACCTTACGTAAAAGTAGTCGCAGATTCACCAAAAACGGGTGATTGTACTGTGTTTCTCCAACCGCGTTTGGCACGGTACGTGTTATGATTTTGTTTCGTGCCATTACAGGGCTTGACCCTGCGGAACGAGTAAATCCAATGCTGTATTTTGTGCTAAAGAATGATCGAAAACTGGGACCCTTTACGGAATCCCAGCTTCAGGAGCTCCTCAGCGCCGGCCTTATTTCTGCTACAGACCGCGCATGGAAAGTGGAAGAATCCGAGGGGACTCCGCTTGACCAAATGTTTGCGGGAGAACAGGATCCAGCTGAGGAAGAACTCGACACGGTTCACGGCTCTCCGATTGCCGTCACACAAGGGATGCGTTCTCAGGAACTGGAAGCGGTTGGTGCAAATGCGCATCCAGCACACCAGTGGGATGACAGTGTTGTGGGACCGGATGTTCCACATGCCCGTGGGAACAACGTACCAGATGCCCCAGCGTGGCCAACCGAGCGTGCCCCCCTAAACCTTGACCTTGACATGGATCGCCTGTCCTCTGTCGATGCGGTTCTTCCATTGAAGGTCGCGGTTGACTATCAGGAGCGTCCATTCCCAAGTGTTCTATCTGATGATGAGCCTGAGGATAGGCACGTTGACGTTCCTTCGGATGAAGGTGCTCTGGTAGCAGAACCGGTATCAGAAGGTGAAGTTGCACCTGAGGGTGATACACCTGTGATCGTAGCTGCGGATGTGCTGGAGGAGCAGAACCTTACAACACCGGCTATGGTTGCGGAGCAGAATAGCGTAACTGCTGCTGTGCATTCGGAGCTGGACGCTGCAGCTGATATGCTAGTCACGGCTGAGTTTCCTCTTATTCCGATGTCCGCATCAGGTGAGGCAAAAATCACGGATGTCTGTGCTGAGGACATTTTGGCTGAGGTCGCCGGGGAAAACGCTCTGGCTGAAGCCGCGCTTGGTGCGGCAGAGGGTATGTCTGCAGCAGGTGTGCCGGCATCCAACGGTGATAGTGCCAGTGATATCCCGGCCATAGAAGCCTCTGTTGTAGATGACTCAGTTGAACCGGCAATCATCGCGGGGCCAGAGCAAGTTTTAGAACCGATGCCGGTTGTAGAGCCAGTTATCTTCTCCGATGTCGTCCAGCCGGTGGTACCGGCGGGTCTGGAAGCCTTCTTCGGAACAGATACTCCTGCAGATGCTGATGTTGTTGCTGAGACCGCATCGACAGCACTGGTTCCCGTAATTGCTGAGGTTGTTGAACCAGTATCGCAAACGTACACGGAAGAGCCTGCAGCTGAGGCTGCCTCCATTCCCGAACCTGTAATCCCTGTAGCGGCTCCTGCCGTAAGAAGTTCAGGAATGGATTCCAGCTTTAGCGGATTTCAGGCGGCAGCATCGCTTTCACAGCCTGTGGTTCCTCCAACACCATCGGTTGCATCCGAGCGGCGTACCGCCGCCGAGCGTCGCGCAGAAGATGCTGAGATCAATGATGTCTGCTCACGAATTGAAGCGCGGCTGGCAGAGCGCCGGATGCGGTCATCCAATGTGCGTGTCGTTCCTACGGGCGGTATCGCAGTTTTCGGTGGTTTGTTATACGCAATCCCATTCGTAAGTCTGGCCGTGTATGGCTTTGCCATTCAGATTGCGACAGCAGGTACGTTCAGGATCACATCCGGTTCGGTGCCATATCTGGTCGAGGCTGCGGCAGCCCTTCTCTTCCATGCCTATGGAGTCGTGGTTGGGCACAAACTTCTGACGGGTGATCAAAAAGGGCGTGTCTATGCGGAGCGCCACCTTGAGCTGCGCCGGTTTATTCTCCCTGCGATCTGGATGACATTGTTTTTCATCGCAGGTCCGGTTCCGATGGCACTGCCTGGTTTGCCTGTCTCTGCAGATGTAGCATCCCAGCTGGCATTGTCCCCCTTCCAGCTGCGTATCTTCTACATGGTTGTCCTGGAGCAGATTTTTTGTGGGGCTTGGGATATCTACTTCCGCCGGTCACGGCGTGTCGCTGAGACATACACATCCGAGCCTTACAACTGATACCACCTAAGATCTTTTAGGGTTGTAACAACGAAGGGATGTCCGCATGGACATCCCTTTTGTGCATTTCACACCGCTACAAAAACCAGCAAACAATTGTTTGATTTCCGGTTTACTACCCACTAGCATAGTAGTCATACAAACAACTGTTCTATTGGAATGTCCACTTTATGATTACGTGCTTCGACTGGCGTGGAATCCGGCTGCGTATCGCCCGCAGCATCCAGGGAATCACCTCCGAAACCCCATTGGTGATCACAACTGATAACACAACGGTGCATCAGGCATGCCCCAAAGCAGGTGCAAATGGTATCCGTAGCGGCCAGACGATTCTTGCCGCCAGGTCGCTCTGTCCGGGTTTATGTGTTCATCCGGATGACCCTCAGGCAGTACGGGCAGCGGTAGAACAGGCGTGGGACCGCCTGGCGATTGAGTCATCTTATGTCGAACCGGATGGCCTTGAGCGTTGCTATGTGCACCTCGATGACATCCCGGTGGAGCCATGGCTTGAAACCCTTGGAGCCGACCTTGCAGATATTCTGGGGTGTGCGGTGCGAGCGGGCGCTGGTCGGTCGAAGTGGCTGGCATTTCATGCGATGCGCAAGTGCAGGCGTCCCTTTCCGGATGCGATGTATGCAACGGCGGTTTTGCAGGCGGCGGATGCATGGCTGGCACTGGGAAATATAGAGCTTTCAGACATTTCTCTTGGGCTCTCCCCCAGTCTTCAGGAGCGTTTTCGTAAGGCAGGGGTAACAAAGCTTGGAGATGTCATTCGTGTTACGCCGCAGCGCCTTCCAAAGTCATTGCGTGTCGATGCCCTGCGTTTGGCAGATCTTGCTGTGGGTAACGATGCGAATCCTGTTCAGGCACTTTGGCCTCCGGATTCGCTGACCGAGCAGCAGCGCTTTGCTCCCGGGGATGAATGTTGCTTTCAGCAGCAGGTTGTGCAGTGCCTCGATGCCCTTACGCACATCATTAGTCAGCCTTTGCAGCGGCGTGGGGTGTTTGCAAAGGGTTTGGCTGTGGTTGTGGTGGATCAGGATGGCGGAGAGCACAGACAGGAGGCAACACTGAAGGCTCCGCTGGCGGATGCTCCTGCACTTTTGCGTGCAGCTAAGCGGCTTTGGGCACGCTTTCCTCCCCTTGGCCCGCTCAGTGGAATTGCGCTGAGTGCGCTGCGGCTCGAGGCCGGCTCTGCGGCGCAGGGCACCCTGTTTGATCTCTTTGGCAGCCCGGTAAGCGTTAAGGATGATATTCATGACAGCCTCACGGATGGGCATGTGCGTGCTGGTTCGGAGCGGGCACGCCGCCTCCGCTCGGCGGCTGCTTATCTCACCGCCCGTCAGGGACGTCAGGCGCTTGAGACTGGCAGAAGCGTTGTGAGTACACGGGCATCCGATGGCTGGATTTCCCCTCTTGGGACACGGCTTTTGGAGCGTGTGGATGTCCGCCTTGACACCATTGGCCTCCCTACCCATTATGAGCGGACATGCAGGTACGCATCCCATCAGGCCTATGACATCCGCTTTATCCTCGAACGCTGGCGGGAGGAGCAGGTTTTGCGGAGCACCCTTGATGGTCCAACAAATGACATCGTCTACCGCGTCGAAACGACCCCATGGTCCATTGCCGAGCTGAGGCAGCGTGGGGAGCTTTGGTACCTGACAGGGATGGTCGATTAGCCCATGGGATTTGTACATCTGCATGTCCACAGCCCATGGAGCTGGCTGGATGGCGCAACGGATATCGAGCAGCTGGTCCTCTTGGCGGCGGAAGCCGGGATGCCTGCCCTTGCCCTGACCGACCATGACAATGTCTGTGCGGCGGTGCGCTTTACCCAGCTGTGCCGGCAGTACGGCATCCGGCCGATTCTTGGTACGGAACTGACCATGGAGGATGGCAGCCATGTCACACTCCTCGCGAGAACGCGTGCCGGGTATGCCAATCTGTGTATTTTGCTGAGTCAGGCGCATGCACTTGGCGGGCGGCGGACACCCGGGTGCAGCTGGGAGAGCCTGTTAGCCCACGCGGATGGGGTTATCTGCCTCAGTGGCTGTTCCCGCGGGCGGGTGGCAACCCTGATTCGGCAGCGCGATTACAAAGATGCCCTGCTATTAGCGCAGCGTTGCAAGGCGGCATTTGGTGCGTGGTATTTCATTGAGCTTCAGGATGACTGGACACCAGGGAGCCTCCCACTGCAACGGACGCTGGCACAGCTCTCGGCACATACAGGTATCCCACTGGTTGCAACCAATAATGTGCACTATGGGCTCCAGACGGATGCCGTAGTGCATGAGGCACTACGGGCGATGTCATCCGGGACGCCTCTTGGTTTACAGCGTGGGCTGACGCCGATTAATCACGAACGTTGGCTGAAGCCTGCGGGAGTGATGCAACAGCAGTTTTCTGCATTCCCGGATGCCTGCCGGAATACATTGCTGATCGCCGATGCCTGCAGCGATGTCCTTCCTATTGGCGAGGTGCTGACACCCCTTTGGAAGGATGGCGATCCGCAGCGCCAGCTCCATACGCTTGTGCATCAGGGGGCACGGGTCCGCTATGGCATCACAGATAAGGGAGAGCTCTCCGATGAAGTAAAGAAGCGACTTGCTCACGAGCTGGATGTCATCTGCACGCTTGGGTTTGCAGACTACTTCCTGATGGTGCACCGCATTGTTTCCTGGGCACGGGGACGGGGTATACGATGCGCCGGGCGTGGCTCCGCAGCGGATAGCTGTGTGGCGTATTGTTTGTGGTTCACCGATGTCGATGTCATCGCACGTGGACTGCCCTTTGCGCGGTTTTTATACGAGGGGAAAACCCCGGACATCGATGTCGATTTTCCCAGCGACCGCCGGGATGAGGTCTTTACGTTTATTCGTGACACCTATGGGGATGCCCATGTGGCGCGTGTCTGTACATTTCATACATTTCTTGCGCGCTCGGCCATCCGGGGGATGGGCAAAGCACTTTCGCTTCCCGAAGATGCCGTGGGCTGGCTGGCAAAGCGTCTGCATCATTTTTTGCGTGCACAGAAAATCGATGAAGCATTTGACAAGTACCCCGAGCTTGCCACCCATACCCACCTCCGTGAGCGCTTTGCCCTCCTGTTTTCGCTGTGCAGCCGTGTGGCTGGGTTTCCAAGGCATATCGGCTCGCACTCAAGCGGCGTTGTGGTCAGCCGGCAGCCCCTTATGGAAATCGCTCCCGTAATTCCGGCAGCAGGCGGTGTGCTTCCGATTTGGACGCTAGATAAAGATGACTCCGAGACAGTGGGAGCGATTAAATTCGATGTCCTCGCTTTGCGGATGCTCTCAGCGGTATCGGATGCTGAACGAGCCATTAAAGTGTATGAGCCACGCTTCCGCTACGATGCCATCCCGATGGACGATGAGCCCACATACCGTGTCCTTCAATCCGGGCATGCGGTTGGTGTGTTTCAGTTTGAATCAGCAGCGCAGCTTTCGCTTGCGGTCAGCCTGCGCCCAAGAAACTTTGAGGATTTGGTCGCGGCAGTGGCACTGATACGCCCGGGACCGGTACGTGGCAATGTGGTCCAAAGGTTTGTTGGAGCACGTAATGGCTGGCTGCGTATCGACCCGCTACATCCATCCCTTGAACCCATCCTCGCAAAAACCTATGGCTGCATTGTGTTTCAGGAACAGGTTGATTTGGTGATTGCAGCCCTGACGGGCTGGCCGCATATGCGTGCCGAGCGCTTTCGCAAAGACCTGGTAAAGCACACAAAGCTGGACACATTGGATGAAGCCGAGCAGCAATTTCGAAGTGCCGTTGCAGAGGCGTACCCCGATATCACGGCTGAGGCCGCGACGATTTTATGGTCACAGCTTGCCGGTTGGGGAGGCTATGGCTTTATCGAAGGGCATGCCGCAGCGTTTGCGCTAACAGGCTACCGGAGCGCTTACCTCCTCACGCACAACCCGGCAGAGTTTATTGCAGGTTTGATGAACCATCAGCCGATGGGCTACTACAACGTCAATTCCCTCGCAGCAGAAGCACGCCGCCGTGGGGTCCAGGTGTTGAATGTGGACATCCATGAGAGTCATGCGGAGACACGGGTGGTTGGAGGTGCGATTCAGGTTGGCTGGAATCTGATCACGGGGCTTGGGAAAGAAGAAGGCCGGCGGATTGACCTTGCACGCAGCCAGGGTGGACCATTTACATCCCTGCTTGACTTCTGTATACGCGTGCCCCTTCGGCGGGATGTGATTGAGAATCTCATCCTCTGTGGAGCATTTGACACACTGGATATGCGCCGGCGCGGACTAGTCCTCAGCCTTGAAGAAACCATCGCGCTTGCCAATCAGCTGCGTGGGCAACGTCATCAGCGTAATCTTTACAGTGATCATGTGATTGAAACACCTATCACGCACGGGATGACTGAGTTTGATGCCTGGCAGCGCTATGAGTGGACGTGGCGTGTGACGGGTATTTCACCGGATGGCCATGCGATGGCACTACTGCGGGATGGCCTGACCCGCTACGGAGCACTTACGGCTGCGGATGCCAGGAATGTCCGGAGTGGAACCCGGATTCGTGTGGCGGGTCTGAATATTCGGCCTCACCGTCCCCCAACACGCAGTGGGAATCCTGTCCTCTTTACAACCGTGGAGGATGAAACAGGTATTTTGCAGCTGATTTGTGCGGGGGATGCGCTGAATACGTGCACAGCGACATTGCTGGTTACGCCGCTGATCTTTGTTGAGGGGATTTTGCGGCGTAAGGG
>CAZSGJ010000034.1:0-17007 GCA_964606305.1 uncultured Armatimonadia bacterium | reverse complement strand
CCCCACCTCCCTCCACCAGCATTCAAACGTGAAATACACCGCTGGGAGAGGTTCAAGTGGAGACTAAAACCAAGTATTTGACACACCAAGTGGGGATTACATGGCAAATCACACATTCCAGTGGAGACCCAGTGGTGACAAGTGGAGTCTAAGTGGATGCTAGTGGATGCCAAGTGGAGACTTTATCGAATCAAGTGGAGGCAAGAAAAAGCCCCCGGTGCGAAGCACCGGGGGCTTTGGAAGCGTCACATCCCTATCAGAACTAAATCGACTTACTGCTTTTGACGAGCTCTCATCTTTGTCATATAGCTGACTGGATCTGGCGTCTTACATCCCGTGTCTCCATGGTCGACCTGAATCGGACCAAGACGCTTAGACAATGCAGAGACCTGATCAAACAGACCGGCGTTGTACCCACCGAGAGCAATCATGGCCGAATTCATCGCGAGACGGGTTCGATTAGGAGCATCCTCAACCCCAACTTCGATTTCGGCCAGGTAGGCATGCCCTACATCCAGCGAAACATCCCCTTTAGCTGCAATCGCGCTGACCATCCTCCAGCCAATCGCTGACCGCCATTCCCCCGGATCAAAACGCCAGGTGTCGTGGACATCCATCAACAGTGGACTCCGTGTAATCAGGTCACCGAGTTCACCGGCAAGTGCGTAGTTGTCGATGACATCTACCATCGCATTAATACGCTCAAGGGTTAGTTTAGCGGTGTCCATCACCATACAGGCGAGAATCCGAGCATCATGGTTCCCGGATGCCCACAGCTCGAGCGCAAGGGCATCATTCACCTTTATCTTTTTACGTAGCTGACCAAGGACGGCGTAGCTCACGCCAAAGCACTCGCCACGGATACCGTGGCGGGCATACGTCTTGCGGGTCTGCTCCGAACCGGCAGCCTCCAACTGGGCGAGTACTTCAGCAAGCAACACGGGCTAAATTCCGAGAAGCGTCTGGATATAGCAGATCTGGCCATTGTGATAGGTGTTGTTCCACCACACAAGATTTGCCAACTCTCCGAGAGTGACCTTTTCTCCCCATGGCAGCTCGACGATATCGTCCGCCTTATCAACCGGAAGTTGACGCAGCGCAGCAATACAACGCTCAGTAGCTGGTTTCAATGCACCCAGTGCCTTTTCAGGTGTGTCCAACGAAGCCTTGGAAGTGCCGTAAGCCTCCCAATCCATTGGCGCCAGTGTGAAATCCTCGAGGGTTTGTGCAACCCAGTCCGTGATTAATGCACACTCAGCAACCTGATCAACAGCCGTGCGTCCCTTGTCCAGCGGGCTCCACGTCGCATGCTCACCCAGCTTCAAGAGCTCTTTTTCAAGCTCAACAACACTGCTCTCAATCCCACGAATCATTCTGTCCATATCTTAGTCATCCTCTCACTACACAAAACCGCCATCCCGGGGTTACATCACGTTACGAACATCACCAAGGATTCAGTGCCCAAGCCCACATCACTTCTGCAACAAATACCGAGAGAACCAGCTGTGGATGCGAACCTGGCGGTCAACGCGCAGGCTCGGCACACCGCCACGCGAAAGCATCCACAATGCCAAAATCCGGAACACATCCCCTTACGGAAATCATCCCGGAATCAGTGCCCAAGCCCACATCACTTCTGCAACAAATACCGAGAGAACCAGCTGTGGATGCGAACCTGACGGTCGACCCGAAGGCTTGGCACGCCACCGCGCGAAAGCTCATGCGTAGATTCTGTCCCGTATCGAACAAAAATCACTTCCGTACGGTCAGCCCACTTGATGGCACGGAAGTACTGATCCGCCTGCGAAACGGGGCAGCGAAGATCACCTTCCGAATGAATAATCATCGTCGGTGTCACCACACGATCCGCATAGGTCAGTGGGCTCTGCTCACGGTAAGCAGCCGTGTCGCCACAGGTATCTGCAGGGAAGTAGTCGGTATCGCGCCACGGGAAGTCTGTCGTTCCAGCCATGCTGACAAGGTCATAAACGCCACGCTCAGGCACCGCCGCCTTGAAGCGGTCTGTCTGCCCGATGATCCATCCAGATAAATACCCACCATAGCTACCACCAACAACTCCGAGGCGATCGGCATCTGCCCAGCCCCGTGCGATGGCATCATCCACACCCGCCATCACATCCTCCATCGCAGGAACACCCCAGTTGCCCTTTAGAGCCATCGTCCACGCTTCTCCATAACCCTTGCTTCCGCGGGGATTAGGATAAATGACGCAGTAACCAGCGGCGGCCAGGACCTGATATTCGAAGAAGATGTTCTGCGCACCGTACATCGTGTGCGGTCCACCGTGAATGTAAACCAATGTTGGCGCAGGACCATCGGCAGCCGGGCGCAGCACAAATGATGGCGCATCGTGGCCACTTGGTGTCTTGCTGAAAATCTCAACAGGCTCGACAAGCGCGAGCTCCGAAAGCAGCTCGGTATTCGGATCGTAAACGCTGTCATCCGGGAAACGGATCACACCTGCGTTGTCCCATGCAACCTCAAGGAATGTGTGGTCCGGGCCGGCCACATCGAAGGCAGCCACATTCGGGCGGCTATCCAAAACCACATTAGGTCCGGTCATCGTCAAACGGGAAATGACGCCCTTATCACTGACCACGACGCGGATTTTCTGGCCGCAGCGGGACCACTTTGGTCCGGTCTGGCCACGGCCTGAAACATCAACAAGCGTCGTATCGCCAACGGTGATGTCCATCGTTGACATCCAGTCGATACTCTCGCCAGTGGCCACATTTGTCACCCAGAGATGCTCATTGGTCACACCCCAGGTCTCATTGCGGTCCCCATGGCCAACCCATGCAACATAGCCACCGCATGGACTCCACGCCAGACTTCCCTTTGGCCCAGGCTGCTCGGTCAGGCGCGTGGTCGTACCTTCGGAAACGTCATAGGAATAGAGTCCCTGATCTGCCCACAAGCGCTGCGCATCGGGTGCGAGGTTGATGCTGAACGAAATCTTTCCGCCGCACGGAGACCATGCAAAATCACCCGGTGTTCGGTCAAACCCATGATGCACCGGAGTGCTTGTGCGCGTTTCGACATCGTAGAGGAAGACATCCGGGTTGCGGGCACTCACAAACCCACTGCCCTCGGAGCGATAGTGAAGCTTGGTGATGACCCGTGGGAGCGGCTTTACATCCGACTTCCCAGCAGCAGCCTTGCGCTCCGCTGCGACATCCTTGTGGACAACGGTGTACACAATCTTCCCACCGCAGGGCGAGAGCACCCACTCCCCAAGCGCGCCGGAGTCCGGGAACAAGACACATTCTGCCTCACCGCCATAAACGCTGATCCGGTGGACAGCCGAGCGGTCATCCTTGCGCGCCGAGACGAAGTAAAGCCACTCGCCGCAAGGAGACCAGATTTGCCCCGACGCGCCCGCAGACGCATTCGTCCACTGGCGGACAGCGTTGATATCGCCGGATGCCGGTCCCCAGACATAGATTTGCTGGATGTACTTGTCGGCTTCGACATCGATGGACTTGACAGTAAACGCAACCCGCTTACCGCCGGGAGCCACTCTGGGGTCGGCGGCGGTCTTAAAGCGTAGAAGGTCGGAGATAACCGGCTTTCGCCGGATGGCTGGAGTATTCACGACCTATTGTAGACCGATGATGGCTCAGGATGCGCTCTTGTCGACCAGAGAGTTTCCCTGATGACTATGCTGCCCGATGCCCACCTCGCTCAAGACGTAGCTGTGTTCGCCAAACATCCACCTGTTTCTGAATCGTCTCGGTCGCCTCGCTAATACTCTGCGGCATCCCAAGGTCGATTTCAGCCGAACGCAACACCTGAACCATTGCACCGACCTGAGTAGACATCACACTCACCGGACTACCCGGTGCCATACGGAGCTGCTCTGACAAATAGGATGCAGCAAGCGCCATCGGAACAGCTGCACACTCAACACCATAAACAAGCATCATTTGGCAGAGTGTTGCCGCGAGTTCGACACATCCCGCAGAAATCGCATGGGAATATGCCTGGAATGCTACGATCCCTGCCTGTTCCAGCTCACCGATACCTTCCATAACACGTGCGACGCGACGCAGGAGGATTGCTTTGGTTTTGTCATCATCCGTAGCGCGGAGAAGGTCATAGGATTCAACCAGGATTTCCGCGGCGCCTCGTGGGTTGCCATTTGCCGCATGAATCGTTGCAATAGCCACTGCACATGCACTTACCATCTGGAAGTCACTGGCACTGAGAGCTGCTGCACGAGCCTTCAAAAATGGATCGGCGGAACAGGCATCACGGTCACGCTCACGAATCGCACGCGCCTGTAGCCAATAACACTTTGCTGTTGTACGTCCATCGAAATGGCCTAGTTCAAGAACTTTGCCGGCAAGTTGACGTGCAGCCTCGGCTTTACCTTGATGAAGATAAGCTTCGGCAAGGACCATTCCAGTCGTGGCTCTAAGGACGTTTGAAAACCGCTCATTGCTGAAGATTGGCAGCAAAGTATCGACCGGTCGATGCGCAGAGTGGCGAAGGCCGGACTCAACCAGGTGGAGTGTCTGCCAGGCAACATCCTCATCGGAAATATACTGACCACTAGATTGAAGACGAACTGACAGCGCATCGGCTTCCTTTTGACATCCACAATGTGCGAGTAAGCGTGGTACGGCCTGTCTGAGCTGCCGCCCGGCGGAGCTACCATCCGAGAGAACAGCCATGGCGATATACCAGCCAGCTGCATCCAACCACTCAATAGCTTCCTGACCATGATTCCCGCAGGCGAGGTGATCGAGCATTCTCTCGCATGCCGTCGCAGATGACTTCATCAACTGCTCAAATATTTCACTTGAGCGGACCGTTCGCTTTTCTTCCGTGCTCTGGCCGATTGCGATGTAGCGACCTTGTTGTTCCTCGACCACACCCGATGCGAGGAGCGGTTGGAGAACATTTACGCGCTGGTCTGCTGTAAGGGCGGCATCGATGATTCCGGTTGGCACTCCACAAGCAGATGCAGACAGCACACCGTGAAGGATGAGGCCGTCTCGTAACTCGTAGGACAATCGCCGAAGGACCTGTGTTGCTACTGCACGAGACACCTTCAATGCACTGTCCTGGGCGGCGGGCATCGCTGCAACATCGCGGCGGATGCTATGAAACAGGCTATTGGCGTCAATTCTTGCGAGTGGTGCAGCCATTTTAAGGATTCGTGGAATACCGAAGAGACTATCGACTGCAGTGGATGCCACATGCAGACCGATCATCTTATGCGCTTCTTCCAACGGCACCCCCGTGACAGTCACCGATGCTGCAAAGTCGACTGGAGGAAGCATCGATGAGACCAAAACTACCCGGACGCCCGGGACCCCGGCGATCATCCCGAGGAGATTTGTGGCGTCGGCACGTCCAGCGGAAATCAAATCATCGAGTTGGTCCAACACTAAGACGCAGGACCGGTTTTCAAGGCGCTTGAGGATATCGTGAATCTGGAGTGTTGCGGCGCCAGTGGCAAGAGCGAGACGGGCGAGCACTCCCTCCGCGGTGACGACACCATCCAGGACGATACGTACAACCTCCTGGTAGCCAGAGAGAGCGGTTGAAATGGTCGTTGTTTTCCCAACACCGGCTAATCCTTGGACGTGCACGGGTGACATTCCGGATGCCAGCAAGCTACGGAGCTGCTCTGTGGCACTCATAGGCTGTGCGGAAATCGGTTCAGGTGTGACGGCGGGGAGGTTAGCGATATCCATTACATCGTTGACGTATGCAACTGCTGTACCCATTACCGTTGTGGTGTGCATAATACATAGATGTGACGCGCATAGACTTCCACTCGCATACAACAGCATCGGACGGCTCGGATACTCCTCTCGAGCTCCTTCTGAAAGCCGGATCAATGGGTTTGACACACCTTGCGATTACAGATCATGACACTACGTATGGGGTGCGTGAAGGATGTCGGATTTTGTCATCCGGGATGCCAAACCTGGTCTGTGGCATCGAGTTATCTTGTTCGGGTCCTCCCGGTAAGTGCCATATGCTAGGTCTCGGCATTGATCCAGAGAATGCGTTGCTATGTAGCACGTTAGAGCGTGTGCAAAATGCCAGAAATGAACGGAATGGCCTGATTGCGGGGAGGCTGACCCAGCTCGGGATGCCATGTGACATCAATGATGTCCGTAAGTATGCATCTGATGATGGCGTTGTTGGGAGACCACACTTCGCCCAGTGGCTTATCGCGAATGGACACTGTAATGACATGCATCACGCGTTCAGAGCCTATCTTGGGGATGATGCTAAGGCGTTTATGCCGGTTGACTGCCTTACACCGTCTGAAGGAATTGCGATTATTCACGCCGCGGGTGGCAGGGCTTACATCGCTCATCCCATGCTGTTACGCCTTAAGTCGCATGAGACGATGGAGGTCCGAATAAAGGCGTTGGTCGAATCTGGTATGGATGGAATCGAAGTTTACTATCCGGAGCACACGCCGGTTCAGACCGAAAAGCTTACCCGTCTAGCCACCAAATTCGGACTGACGATTACCGGAGGCTCCGATTACCATGGCACATCACGTCCACATAACAGGCTGGGCCAAATGACCGATGGTAAGCAACCGCCTATTGAACAGGTCGATCCGTGGTTACTGGAGCGGGCGATTTCGCCGGCGTTGTAGCTTGCCCTCCGAGAGATTTGAGCACCTTGAGGCGTTGCTTCGTTTCCGAGTCATCCGGTCTAAGAAACAGCACCCGTTGATACTCTGTGACAGCGCGGTCCAGTAATCCGAGGGATTCCCAGGTGCGGGCCAGATGATACCTGTAGTTGGCATTGTCCGGGCTTTCATCAACGGCTTCGCGGAGGAGAAGTCGTGCAGATTCAAGGTCCAGCTGATTTCCACGTAGGAGGTGAACCCACCCAAGCGTATCTTTGAGGCGAACAAGTACTGAATCAACGGTCCCCTGCTCACGTGCAAAGAGGAGCGCATCCTCAGCGAGCGTAATCGCTTTATCGAGATCTTTTGGCGTTCCCGAGAGCTCGGCATACGCGAGAGCACACCGCGAAAGGGCAAGCGGGCTTTGTTTTGCATACGCGGCAAGCTTTTCGGCAAGTTTAATCGCCTCTGCAGGCTTATCCACAGCCTTCGTTTGCAGGAAATCAACTGCATCCAAAGACATGAGTATAAGGATTGCTTTGTCTCGGTCTCCCACGGCCGGCCGATCCAGCTGAGCCTTGATTGAATCGATTGCAGCCATCCCATTCACACGTGCCTCTTCGGCACGCGCTTTGTCATCAAGCTTTATGGCTGCACCAAGCGCGACGCTCCATAATGCCGGCGTTACCTTTGGTGCGGGAAGTTTGTAGGCTGGCTCTATAACCTGAATGGCCATATCAGGACGACCAAAGTCCAGCATGATCTGACCGATGTCCGCACGTGCACGTGCATCTCCGCCGCGACCGGCAACAGCAGCATCGAGCTCTGATTTGAGTATCGCAAGATTTCCTGACTTTTGAGCTTTGACAGCAGCACGGGCATGTTCGATGGACCTTTCACGCCGCTCCGCTGGAGATAGCAAGGTGTCTGAAATGATAGGTGAACAGCCGCTGAGTACACCTGCCGCGGCAAATGCCGATAGCAAAAAAGTTGGTCGCATATAACTCAAGTATACCGATGTGGTCAGGACAAAGTGCCGTCACAGGGCATTTGTGACCTCCGGTACACTGACATCATGCTCAAAGCCATGTTCTCCCGCGCCATTCTTTTGACGTTCTTACTTCCGATCATGCTCACGTCAGCGTATGCCAGACTTTCACTACCAAAGCAGATCCGGTACGACCTTCGTGCAGTGATTCGTCCAACGAGTGACGGCTTTGGCATTACACATGGCGACAGCGGTACGCGGTTGATGGATCCCGTGGAGCCGAACGCTCCCGGAGTGCTTGGCATTGGCATCGACACCAGCAATCCGCGGCCATTTGGAAGCATGCGTGAGGTTTGGTTCGGACCGGCTGGAAACATTGATGACCGGCCGCAGCGCGAGATTTCGCTGCACTGGAATGGCCGTGAGGTGGCCAACCGATTCTGCGAGGAAGAACTACTAAATCCCGTCGGTGTAGACATACGTGTCGAAATCAAACATGTGCCCGGTGGCGCCGAGGTTACCATCATCGCAGGAAGGCACAAAATCTACGATAACTTTTTTGTGCACGGTGCCGAAATTACATCGCCTCCACACATCGCAGGGGATGCCAGTGTATCCATGGGACCCGTTTCGAAAAGCGGTAAGTTCTCTCCGACATCGGGGAACCACCTCGTGGCTATCGATAAGGTGGTCAATGATGCAAGCCGGCACACAATCCGGCAGAAAGTGCACTTTCCTTCAGATGCGGCAGCTGCGGGAAGGGCCATTCTAACCCTCACTCTGGCACCCACGCCACGAGGTCTTGATGCCTGGGACAGGTTTGCTTCTATAAGGCTGCATCACAAAGATGGCCAGACGTATGAGCTCGTCCGTTACATCACGCCCTATCGCCGCGCTTGGGAATGGACAGTGGATGTCAGTGATCTGACGCCGTTGTTCACCGGGGATGCTGAGCTCGAAGTGTTCTGTGAGACGTATGGCGAGGGGTGGACGGTCAGCGTTGCATTCGACTTCTACGCGGGTTCTCGGACGGATGGGCTGCGCCCAGTCAAAGTAATAAATCTTTGGAATGGCAATTTCCCGATCGGGTACGCAAAGCAGCCATTCGAAAAGGCTGTGACGCCAAAGACATTTGAGGTGCCCTCGAGGACGAAGGCCGTGAAAGTACGGACAATGGTCACCGGCCATGGAATGTCTCCAAACACCGGAAATGCGGGAGAGTTCTATGCCCTCTGGCGCCGAATTGAAGTTGGCGGGAGACATTGGTATGACCTCTTGTGGAAGACGGATGTCTACCTCAACCCGGTACGGCCCCAGGGTGGCACATGGAAGTTCTCCCGCGCTGGTTGGGCACCAGGTGCAATCGCCGAAGCATGGACGGTTGATATCACGAGTGCGGTCAATATAGGTCGTCCAGTAACCGTAGGCTACGGACTTGAGCCTTTTGTTAACAAGACACCCAATGAAGGCTTTTTGGCGGCACATGTGATCGGAAGCCAAGCCATCCTGTTTGAAAAGGCTAAGTAGTCGTCACGATGGGACGCGTGTTGCTCATTATCCTCGATGGCTGCGGTGCCGGAGCTGCACCGGATGCGGCTGACTATGGCACCTCAGACCTGCTCGCCAACACACTCGGGCATGTGGCAGCGGCGGTGAATGGTCTGAAAGTACCTCATTTGCAGGCTCTCGGTTTTGGCAACGTCACCCCAATGGTCGGAGTTTCGCCGAAGCGTGATGCACTTTCCATCTGGGGGCGTTTGACCGAGTGCAATGCAGGTAAGGACACCGTAGCTGGACATTGGGAGTTGATGGGATTACCACTGGATGAACCATTTCCAACCTACCCGGATGGTATTCCCGAGAGCATTCAGACCTTAATCCAGTCGTTTGTGGGAAAGGCAGGGATCTGCAACCGGCCGATCAGCGGAACGGATGCGATTCGGCTGTACGGGGATGAACACTGCGCCACGGGAGCACCTATCGTCTACACGAGTGCCGATTCAGTGCTGCAAATAGCCGCTCATGAAGAATCCTTTGGTTTGGATCGTTTGTACGGGCTTTGCACCCATCTTCGAGACAATGTAACGACATGCAGGGTTATTGCGAGACCCTTCACAGGAACCTCAGGTTCATTTATCAGGACGGGAAACAGGCGTGACTGGACCCGAGAGCCAGATCAGAAATCTGTTCTGGATGCATTGGACGATGCGGGGATTGAAACTACGTTGATTGGAAGAACAACGGAGCTGTTTCCTCTACGAAAACACTTTTCACTTAATCCGACATCAAACAATCACGACCACATGCACGCTGTGTCCGATTGGTTACGGAGAACCACGCCAAATACCAAGGCGTTTTGTTTTGCCAACTTTGAAGACTTCGACATGCTGTACGGCCATCGGAACGACGCACATGGTTTTGCAAGTGCACTCGAAGTTTTAGACGCCTGGGTTGGCTCGGAGCTAATCCCGAATCTCTCAGGCGATGACATCGTCATTCTGACTGCAGACCATGGGAATGACCCGACCACACCGGGTACAGACCATTCCCGGGAATTTGCGCCACTCCTCTGCTTTGGTCCGGGTATTACTAGGTATGGCGATGCCGGTGTCCTTCCGACATTCGCATGCGTTGGTGTATCCATTGCGGCAACTCTGGGCGTTACGTATGCATCAGATGCCAAGAGTTTTCTTCAATAGCATCGTTTACGGTTGATTGAATCGGTCGGGGTGACATTGACACTGGAATCCTGCTAAACTGACGCAGCAGCGCTGCTTTTCGGATTGACCGGACGCAGCGTTTTATTGTGTGGCACAGCTATGGAAAACGAACTTTACGACTTTACAATTATCGGTGGAGGTCCAACCGGCCTCTTCGGTGCATTTTATGCCGGTCTTCGACAGATGAAGACAAAGATTATTGATTCGCTTCCACAGCTTGGCGGGCAGCTCTCCGCACTGTATCCAGAAAAGTACATTTACGACGTTGCCGGTTTCCGAAAAGTCCTTGCGAAGGATCTTGTCAGTGACTTGGCTGAGCAGGCGTTGCAGAATAACCCGACCGTCTGTCTGGAGGAAAAGTGCCTTACCCTTGAGCATGTCGATGGCGAAATCATCATCACGACAAACAAAGCAAGCCACCGGACAAAGACAGTACTGATTGCTGGCGGAGTCGGTGCATTTGCTCCGCGCCGTTTGGAGCTGGATGGCATCGCGGACCTCGAAGGCAAAGGCGTGCACTACTTCGTGACGGATACCGAACGCTTTCGTGGACGCAGAATCGTGATAGTTGGTGGTGGGGATTCCGCGTTTGACTGGTCGCTGGCTCTTGGTGACATTGCTGCCAGCTGCATTCAAATCCACCGTTCAGCCACATTCCGTGCACACGAAGACACGGTTTCCAAAGTGCAAAGCGGTGGAAAGGTTGACATCAGAACGTTCCACGAGCTTCGTGCGGTCCACGGGACTGACTGCCTTGAGGCAGTCACCGTTGTCGACACGCAGTCAGGGGAAGAAACGCGGCTGGCCTGCGATGATGTCATCCTGACACTCGGATTTCTGAGTAATCTTGGACCTATCAAAGAATGGGGTCTCGAGCTGCTCAAGAACCAGATTGTCGTGAATGCACATCAGGAAACCAATCTTCCCGGAGTCTTTGCAGCGGGTGATATTTGCACCTACGATGGCAAGCTTAAGCTTATTGTCACCGGAGTTGCGGAGGCTGCGACCGCAGCCAACTTTGCGAAAACGACGATTGATCCGACAGCAAAGGCATTCCCTGGCCACTCGTCCGATATGAAGTAGCTTTCGGGCTACTGCATGTTGCGATGGAAATTTCCCATGGTTATGGCCCTGATCCGGGCATTGTCAACAAGATTTGTGTTTGCCAGAAAGCAATTTTGCTCAACAATGTCGACTTTTAGCGGCGACCGAACGTTGGACAAAGGTGGCGGTAGGTCTGGCGGTGCGAGTATCGTCTCAGCGCTTTCATGCTGAGACCAAATTGATTACGATGTGGAATCCTTCACGCTGCACATCAGCATTTCCACATTTTGTTTACTTTGCACCATATATACTTCGATGACTCGGTATAGATTAGGATGTTTTTGGTGTCCCAAGACCGCTCGACCAAAAAGTACGGCCTATGCTATGCTAAATTGTTGATATTCTAAAGTTTCAGCATCAATTAGTATCGCAATCCACACAACCGACTTATTGTGTGCGTCATTCTATACCCAGATTAGTTCTGTAATTCCGGAAGAGTGAAAAACAAGCTAATAATTTGTACGGGTTTGATGCTCATGTCGTGGTGGTTTGTCAAGATTCGGATGCAAAGTTGAGGTTCTCCCCGTAGAATGGGGACATGCTGTTTCCGGCATACCCAGTTTTTCTAGTAGAAGCGTTCCAATGTCATCACAACCGCCACCGAGTATAAAACAGTTGGATGAATGGTCCCTCGCCTATGCATCGAATCGTGACCCGGCGATTCGCGAAAAGCTCGTACGAGGCCACCAACGACTCGTTCGCGCGTTGGCATCCCGATTTAGAAATTCGGGCGAACCCCTCGATGACTTGATCCAAGTCGGTAACATCGGTCTGATTAATGCTGTTGACCGCTTTGAACCAAGCCACGGCACTCGCTTCTCGACATATGCGGCGCCGAATATCCTTGGTGAGATACGACGCTACTTCCGTGACAAAACGGTAAGTGTTCGAGTTCCCCGCTGGATGCAGGAGATGAACGTAACGGCTAAGCGCGTTACCGCCACGATGACAAGTGAGCTTGGGCGGGCTCCGAGTGTAGCCGAGGTGGCACAGCGGATGAATGTTTCCGAAACACACCTCCGGGAAGCAATTGCTGCACACGAAAGCACTAAATTGGTCTCACTTGATGCTGTTCTGCAGGGAAGTGACCCAACGGTTGATACCACGCTCAAAGAACTGATTGGTGCCATTGATTCGGAAATGGCTAACATCGAGGAGTTCGCCGATCTCCGGGCTGCACTCTCAAAGCTTTCGGAACGCGAGCGGATCATCATCGAGCTTCGCTTCTTCGATGAAGAAACACAGGCAGTGATCGCCGGTAAGCTTGGCATTTCGCAGATGCATGTCAGCCGGATTCAATCCAAAGCCCTCGCACGTTTGCGGGAAGTCATGAAGTCCAATGACATTGATGGATACCTGACTGTATCCTAAGGGATGCTCATTGCCTGCAGCTCCGTCCATCAACATATCCGCCACATCCTCGCCCGAACACTGATTGCGTTTTTTTGCATCACGGCGATGGTCGCTCCAGCCACCTCCGCGGTGCCTTCTGTGGCGTACACCGTTGCTATCACCAAACCCGCATCCGCAACGCTCTCCGTCACGATGACATTTACACCAACGACGGCGGATTCCGTTGATGTCTGCATCCCCAAATGGAGTCCAGGCTGGTATGTCCTGCTCAATACGCCCGAGAACATCACAGGAGTGGCAGCGACACAGGATGGCGCGCCTGTCAACCTTGCGCATCCAACGCCTGCACAGTGGACGCTGACACCCATCCCAGGGAAGCCGTTAACGGTGCAATACACCGTGAAAACAGAAACCAAAGGCCTTGGGTTCTTCCATGCCACGATCTCGGAAAACCATGCCTTCATCCCCGGGACAACGACCCTGATGTACATCAAGGGCGAAGAACAAAAGCCCTGCTCCATTGTCTACAAGGTCCCAATGGGCTGGCATGTTGCATCCCCTAATCGCGCCGTACCCGGGGTTCGCAACATGTTCGATGCCCCAAGCTACGACCACCTTGCCGATCACCCGGCAGACCTCGGTGCGGTTGAGCTGGCGGAAGACACCATCGATGGCAAAACACTTGCCGTCACCGTCGTCGGTGGTCCTGATGGAACTGCGCAGCGCTGGCTAAACGCACTGTCACGTATCTGGAATGCCGCGACACGCGCTTTCGGCGAGGCACCCGCAAACCGCTATACATTTCAGCTTCGCTTCTCCGACTACGATGGCTTTTATGGTGGACTGGAACATCTGGACAGCGCCGTCATCAGGCTTCCGAGAGCCAGTGCTTCAAAGACATCCATGGCTGACCTTCGGTTGTGCGCGCACGAACTCGTCCACGCATGGCTGGTAAAGCGCATTCGCCCGCACGGCCTGGGTCCCTTCGATTACTCAACAGCAGTTCAAACGCCTGACCTTTGGTTTTGTGAGGGTGTGACGGACTATCTGGCGCCAAAGCTGTGTGTCAGCGCCGGCATCATGACGCGTGCCGACTATCTGGCCGATCTTAGCGAACAGCTCACAGAGCTCGGAAACAACCCTGCCAGCCGCAGTGTTACAGCCGAGCAATGCTCGATGAGAGTCTGGGAGGCCAGTAATTCGCAGGGCTATGGTGGGTTGAGTTATTACAACAAAGGCTACGTGGTTGGCCTGATGATGGATCTTGAAATTGGCAATCGCACTGCCGGAGCGAAGTCCATTTGGGATGTCATTTGGCGAATGTTGGACGATTATCGTAGCAATGGCAGGGCTTACCCGGCGCGAGGCGTTGATACTGTTACTGAAATGGTTGGAGGACAAGGAATGCGCCAGCTCATGGATTCCTTCCTACGTTCAACAGACCCGATAGACCCACTGCCGCTCCTCCACAACCTCGGAGTCACATCATCAGCCCGTAAACAGGATGTCCCCTATCTAGGTCTTGTCCTCGACACAAACCACACTCCCGGCGACAAAGCCTATGTTTCCTTTGTGCAGAAGGGTTCTCCCGCAGAGGCTGCCGGGATTCGTCCGGGGATGACATTGCTCGGCGCGGCCGCAAGTGGGATGGCGATTGCAAACGCAAACATCGGTACCACGCTTACGCTTCGCTGCGAAACGGAAGAGGGGAAGCCAACCAGTTTTGCTGTGACGATGGCTCCGTTTACATTTCAGAAGATAAGGCTCACGGTTCGACCGGATGCGACAGCCGAGCAGAAAGAACGCCTCAATGCATTAGCGGGGCTGGGCCTTAGGAGAGCAACCGCGGCTGCAAAGTAAGGACATCGCCCTCGACATCCCGCCACCACTTCATAAAGCGATTGGGCACTGCGCCGGTATCCTGTACAAACCTCGGCGGCAACAGTGCATTAACAGACACTCCCTTTTCTTCGAGGGTGCCACAGATTTCTGCAAATCTCATGGGAGGTGATTTTGTTGTCACCAACCGCCTGCCGCCAGCGATAAATGAAAGCACGTCAACAGGATCCCCTACAAAGATTCGTCCGCCCGCAGGGTGTCTTGTAAACGCTTCAGAGACGCTTTCATAGAGGAAGCCGAATCGCTTGAGGGAGATCTTCCTTGATGCAGCAAGCGTCGTATCTAAAATGAAAACAGCCGGTACATCAGGGTTGCCCGCCAGCGCAACATTAGCCGGAACATCGATATGGTCTCCATGCACCCAAACGTAATCCGGTGCACCATCCGTCAACTGTTCTTCTTTTGCATCGTCTGGATGGACCATCGTCAATGGCTTGGAAAACTCCCGTGCGGCTGGAATGTCGATGTAATCGCGAAACGGGCAGCTGCCATTGCGTGCGGCAGCGCAGCGTGAGCAGTGGTCGCTAAAGCGCTGAACATTCCCCTGGTCAAAGAGATATGGCTTATGGCTGTAAGTGCTTGCAATCCATTGCCACCCCAATGAATTGGATGCTGGGTCACCATCGAGGAGGTGCTGGAGGAAAAACCGCGCACCATGCTGCCAGGCAACTTTTCGATGATGGATGATGTACGATGCCACCCACATCCGGGCGTGGTTATACATATAGCCCGTTTCTCGGAGTTCATTGATATTTTCATCCATGCAGGCTAACCCTGTGGTTCCAAAACGGATGTCATCGGGGAGTGGGTTCTGTCCCAATGTAACCTTTGGCGATTCAAGGTTGGTATGCGTGATGCCATCTCCGTACTGCTCGTAAACGCGCTGATAGTACTCCCGCCATGCAAGTTCCTGTAAAAACTTTACTGGTGGCGTTCCGCCTGACTTGCGGATGGCGGCAGTTCGGCACTCCGTAAGTGTTATAAGCCCATGGCGGATATACGGTCCAAGACGGCTCACTCCCGAGCCATTACCAACCGTATTCCTTGTTCTCGCGTAGGCAGAGACATCAAAAGACGCGAGGCGGCGCAGTCCCTCCGTGCGTCCGCCAAGCCACGGCGAAAGAGAATAACCCGTGAATGGAAGCTGTTCGCGGACATTTAGAAGTGTCTCAAGCGTCTGTGTACGGTCCGGGGTTGCAAGGGGAAGTTCTATGGGTTGCATCACAGATGCTAAACCGTCCTCACCGTGAAAGATTCCAAGTTTTCACATCATCCACTGATGTCGAGTACTCAGGCATGACGAGCCCCAAACTCCCCTCGTAACCTTTGTGCTGGTAACATAGCCGGGTGTCCCTTTCGTGGGATTGATTCCCTTTTTGATGGAGCTTTGGTCATGCTATTAGGAACCCAGCGGGTCAACGATGCCGGTCACCTTGAGATCGGTGGCTGCGACACAGTTGAGCTGGCAAAGACATTCGGAACCCCTCTCTACGTTGTGGATGAAGCCCTTGTCCGCGAGAATTGCCGCAAGTACACAGCAGTATTTGGCAAGCGCTACAAAGGGGATGTCCGAATTTCGTATGCATCCAAAGCATTTCTGGTACAGGCCATCGCAGCGGTTGTAAATGAGGAAGGCCTTGATATTGATGTCGCCAGTGGTGGTGAGCTCTACACCGCGCTATCGGTTGGTTTCCCACCGGAAAACATCCTCTATCACGGCAATTACAAGTCAGATGAAGAAATCGAGCTTGGTATAGCCAAGGGTGTTGGCCGTTTTGTCGTTGATAACCCACATGAGCTGCGCCGCCTCTCCCGTATCGCGACCGCACACGGAATTGTGCAACCGATTCTGATTCGTGTAACACCGGGTATTGATCCCCACACGCATCGCCGTATCCGAACGGGTCAGGAAGACTCCAAGTTTGGTATCAATGTCTCCGATGGCTCAGCCCTCGAAGCGATCAAAGAAGCGCTGACATTACCAGGGATTGACCTACGGGGCATCCACTGCCATGTCGGATCGCAGCTGCTCGATACGCAATCTCATACGGATGCCATCGATGTCATGGTTGAGTTCCTTGCAACAGTAAAGTCTGAAACTGGCAAATCGCTTCCAGAGTTGGACCTTGGTGGCGGTCTGGGCGTGCGCTACCTGGAACATCATCAGCCACCATCCTACGAGGAATTCGCTGAAACATTATGTTCCGCGTTGGAAACAGCCTTTGACAAGTATGGCATCGCTACGCCCGCATTGCTCCTGGAACCCGGTCGCTCCCTCGTAGCCGAAGCAGGAACGACGCTGTACACAGTGGGCC
>CAZSGJ010000033.1:0-26824 GCA_964606305.1 uncultured Armatimonadia bacterium | reverse complement strand
ATCCGCATTCGAACGGGAGAACGTGGAGGCGATGCGGTTTAGCATCCCTCCCATCTTCGAATAATTACTACTGTTAAGAATCCTCCGCTAAGAGAGGAATGCCTACCCCAAAGGCTTTCGATGCAAGACACTCACCCTGTCTTGCCTATATAGAAAGGAACGGTTCATGCGACATCCGCATTCCGTATACGCACAGATCAATGATCTGCTGCGTCGCTTCGCATACTTTGTGGCAGTAATGGCGTCTATAACGTTCATTGTGCCAATATCTGTATCGTTTGCACAGGACTCACCTCCTACTGCAACTGCAACACCAACTGCTCCTGCCTCGGCTACACCAGACACAGCCAATAACATTGGAGATGAAAACGGACTTGCCCATCCGGACTTCACCACGAAATTCGATGGCTCAATCAAAGCCGACGATGGAACCGTCAAGAACGAATCAGCGCCTGAACTGAGCGGAGGAGACACCGCCTGGATGCTTGTCTCCACTGCTTTGGTACTGTTCATGACGCCAGGACTAGCCCTCTTCTACGCGGGCATGACACGGAGTAAAAACGTCCTCAATGTGCTAATGCAGAGCTTTATCTCTGTTGCGATCGTAACTGTAATCTGGGTGGTGGTGGGCTATAGTCTGGCATTTGCACCTGGAACCAATGACATGATCGGCGGTTTGGACTTCATGATGCTGAAGGGTGTCGGACAGACAACATTTGTTTGGAACGGCACTGCAATGGCAATCCCACATCAGGTCTTTATGGCTTTTCAAATGATGTTTGCCGTCATCACCCCAGCGCTGATCTCTGGTGCTATTGTCGACCGCATGAAGTTCTCCGCTTATTGTGTATTTATCGCTTTGTGGAGCCTACTGGTCTATGTCCCGATGGCTCACATGGTTTGGGGACCAGGAGGCAAGCTCTTCAAGCTCGGTGCACTTGACTTTGCCGGTGGCACTGTAATCCACATGACAAGTGGAATCTCCGCCCTCGTCCTTGCGATGATTGTTGGCAAGCGACGCTTATCAAGCCATGAAGACACCCGCCCGCACAATCTTCCGATGACTCTGATCGGTACCGGGATTCTCTGGTTCGGTTGGTTTGGCTTCAATGGCGGATCGGCAGGGGCCAGTAATGGGCTGGCTGGGAGCGCGTTTATGGTGACCCATATCGCGGCTGCAACCGCTGGTCTGGTTTGGTGCCTTGTTGAATGGGTTCACGTAAAGCAGCCAACCGCACTCGGATTCGCATCCGGTGCCGTTGCTGGCTTGGTCGCAATCACACCGGCATCCGGTTTTGTCACAGCAAGCTCAGCAATCATCATCGGTGCTGTGGTTCCCTTGATTTCCTACACGGCAATCCAGATCAAGAACAAGCTGCAACGCGTTGATGACACGCTGGATGTGTTTGCAGTACACGGACTTGGTGGTATCTGGGGCGCAATCGCCACCGGGATTTTTGCCGATAAGGCAGTCAATTCACTGGTTCCAGACGACCGTGCAGCACTGATGTCAGCACAGCTGCAGTCGATTATGTGGGCAGTTATCCTGGCTGTCGTCGGCACATTGGTCATCGGGCTGGTACTCAAAGTCCTGTTCAAAGGACTTGCAGTGTCTGCAAATGATGAGGAGGCTGGGCTTGACTTGGCGATGCACGGTGAAACCGGCTACGTCTCGACAAGCGGCCTCTCCGATGGTCGTACACACTAGAAATTTTATGTAAACCGTTTCGTTTGTTCGGAACGCCCTCTCATATTTTTAGAAGGTTCATCTAATGAAATTCTTTGCTATCTCTCTCGTAGCTTCAGCTGCCGTTGTTGCAGTGGCATCTCCGCAAGTCAATGCACAAGGTATCCAAATCGGTGCGACGATTGAAACAAACTACACAGCTAACTTTAATCGTCCCAGCACTGGGCTTAATGGTGCTACCGGTGCTCCGTATTACTTCAATGCAAAAGAAGGCTCAACGCAGCTAAATTTTGGTGAATTGCACTTTTATTCGGATCCATCCGAAAAGCGCAAAACGGGCTTCTCTATCCGTATGGTTGATGGCAACGTTGTCGCCGGTTTGCCCCTTGGTTTGGCTGGTGTCAACACAACGACCACCAATGTCTACGAAGCATATGCCCGGGTTATTGCTGGTGGAGCCAAGCCAGTGACAATCGATGCTGGAATCTTCCCGACACACGTTGGCTATGAGACCATTCCTACGGGAACAAGCGCATTCTTCACGAAGGCATTTCACTTTGGTCAGCTACAACCGTTCTATCATTCGGGCATTCGTGCTCAGTTTGCAGCAACATCCCGTGCAACCGCGATGGTATCGTTGCTGAATCGGTACAACGGAACTGAATCGAACGGAAGCCGGACACCAGGTCTTGGACTTCAGTGGAACCAGGTCCTGTCTTCAAAGGACTCTGTCATCTTCAACTTCGCACGTGCCAAAGACACGGTCGCCGGCGCCGAGCGGTACAAGGCCATCACAAACTTTGGATACTCGCGAACTCTCGCGCCAAACCTGACACTCGCCACGGATGCATCGATTGTCTCCGGAGTACAGGCAGGGTCTGCGGGCTATAAGGCTGGCGCGATTACTGGCTACCTCACCTACGCAATCAAATCTGGTGACACGATTTCGTTGCGTGCTGAGCAGCTTGCAGATGACACTGCCGGCGGATTGTTCATTCCATCCGCGGATGCTGGCACGAAGCCGACACTCAGCTCACTCACGCTCACCTATGAGTTCAAGAAGGGACAAACGTCGGCCAGCCGTACTCTGGTCGAACTCCGTCACGACAAGGCCAACACAAGCGTGTTTTCAACATCATCAGGAACGTCAAAGTCAAGTACTACACTAACCATTGGACAAGTCTTTTCGTTCTAACCAACAATCCTCCATTACATCGAAAATGGAGATATAGCGGACACACTGTGTGCGTTTTGTGTTGATTCAGGGTGGTCGCCTGAATCCTGACGATCGTCAGGATCTAGGTGGCCATCCATAATTTACGTGCTTGGTGTGGCAATGGTCGTGACGAAAGTTGAACCAGCGAACCCGGTTTGCCAGTCGGACCGGTTCCAGACCAATGTACGCTAAACCGCACCGGCGTCATATGAAGCTTGCCAATGTGGCACTTCAGCATCAGTGCAACTAGCAATCTGATTCGCAGGTTAGTGTAAGCGCGGGGCTAAGTCAAACAACTGTCTGAACTGACTGCACCTACAGGACTTGTAGCTCTCCGTAAACGAAGAACGTTGAATCCTTAGTGATATTGGCGAAAGTTTAGAATGACCTTGCCAAGGATGGTGGCATCCCGCGTGATGATTGGTTTGAGTGCCGGATTCTCGGGTTGAAGACGTATACCGCTTGCTCCAGCTGGATAAAACGTTTTTACCGTCGCTTCGTCACCGATGAGTGCCACGACAATATCGCCCTGAATAGCAGTTTCCTGCTGCTGAACGACTACGATGTCACCGTTCAGGATGCCGGCATTTACCATCGAATCGCCCTTAACCCGCAAGGCAAAGCACGACTTGTTGCGTGGAATAAGCGCATCCGGGAGTGGAAAATAATCCTCTACACTCTCTTCAGCAAGGATTGGCGTCCCCGCAGCAACGGAACCAACCAAAGGCACAGAGACCGTTTTTTTGGTGGCCATCGTAGCAGCATCCTGCAAGAGTTCAATAGAACGATACTTGCATTTGCGCCGACTTATGTAGCCTTTTTCCTCAAGGGCATCGAGATGTTTTTGAACAGAGCAAGATGACTTCAACCCTGTAGCAAGTCCTAACTCCCTTACCGTTGGCGGTTGCCCTACGGTCAGGATGCTGTCCCGTATAAGTGATAGGATTTCTTGCTGCCGTGCGTTGATTGCTTCCATCTATGTATTACTCTCCAAAGTACTCGCAACATCATTGTAGGCTCGAATCTCCTTGCAATGCAAACAACTTTTTGCCTTACGTTGCTCCGGTACAATGTCCCATGTTTCAGGATGGTACCGTCCAATGGTTTTAGGAAAGCGTGTTATCGTTGTGCTTCCCGCCTACAAGGCGGCAAAGACATTGGAACGTACCCTTGCAGATATTGATCGGTCCATCGTAGATGACATTCTCCTTGTGGATGATTGCTCTCCGGATGACACCGTCGCTGTCGCAGAAGCCTTGGGCATAACGGTCGTCCGACATTCTCGAAACCGTGGCTACGGCGGTAATCAAAAGACCTGTTACAACGAAGCTTTACGAAGGGGAGCCGACATTGTCGTGATGGTTCATCCCGATTACCAATACGCTCCTACCCTTGTTGGCGCGCTCGCATCACTTATTGCATCAGGGGAATACGATGCTGTGCTCGGGTCGCGGATTCTCGGCACTCCAGGCGCACTCAAGTCCGGAATGCCTCTTTGGAAATACATCGCAAATCGCATCCTCACGCTCATCGAGAACATGATGCTCGGGGTCAAGCTAAGTGAATATCACACCGGTTTCCGTGCCTTCTCTGCAGATGTTCTGAGGACCTGTCCTCTCGAGGAGGCAAGTGATGACTTTGTATTCGACAACCAAATGCTGGCGCAGATCGTACACTTCAAGTACAGAATCGGAGAAGTGTCTGTTCCTACGCGCTACTTTGATGAGGCATCATCGATTAATTTTTCGCGCAGCGTCGTATATGGATTTGGCGTACTCGGTACCGCGATGACATTTGTGCTCGAAGGCTTAAAACTTACCAGATCCCCTCTTTTCAGAGTCGATGGCAAGAAGCTTCCTGCCGCAATGGAAGGATAACCACGTGGGAAGAACTATCAGGCTGTTGATCGCTGAAGATGAAACAATGACTCGTTCCATGCTGTCGCGACTGCTTTCACTGGAGGATGACATTGATGTCGTGGGTGAGGCAGCGACCGGTCAGGAAGCACTCGACCTTGCAAGGTCCCGAAAACCCGATGTTGTGTTGACCGATATTGGGATGCCGCAAATGGATGGTATTGCCCTAACCGCAGAGCTGCGCCGAGAGCTTCCACAGATTGGTGTGGTTATTCTGACCATTTATAACGATGACGAACGGGTATTCAGTGCTATCAAAGCTGGCGCTAAGGGATATGTCCTGAAAGACTCGCCACCAGAGGAAACGATGTCTGCAATACGATCGGTCTCTCGCGGAGAAGCCGTCATTCACCCGAGCCTTGTGTTACGTGTCCTGTCAGAATTTGGACGCCTTTCAGAGCAAAAGCGTACCGACCTTAGCATGTTCAGACAACTGACAGAGCGTGAAATCGAGATATTGACCGAGATTGGCCACGGGCGGCGCAATCGGGATATCGCAGAGACGCTTTTCATCTCTGAAAAGACGGTGAAGAACCACATATCATCTATCTTTGCAAAACTCGAAATAAACTCTCGGGCAGAGGCTGCGCTTCTCGCGGCGCGCCAAGGTCTCGTGTAGCGCCGGTTTCATCCAAAGCTTTGAAAGTCTGGTAACTCAGCAATGGCTACAGCTGAGTCCTGCTGCTCTCAAACATTTCTGGGAATAATCCACAAGCCCGCATAACTCAGGTTTGACACATCGAGACAGGGACTGGATTATTGATGATGTCACGCTACAGGGATTGATTCATCTCCGTTGCAAGGGGATGGAGCAAACATCAATCATGTATGTTTCGACATTGATGCATAAGTAAGGATTGCTGTCCCTCAAAATTGCAACCAGGAGTAATTGAAGTTCTTCGGAAACTTTCGGAAGTCTGTTCGTTTTATTTTTTCAAACCTCGACGAATTTCCGTTTTTTCTGACGTCTAGTGTTATGTAAGCATGCATATGTCCTATGAACATAGATTGGTCGAGCGCTTTCAACGTGGCGATCACAAAGCAATGGAGCTGCTGGTGGATCATTACATTGATGGTCTGCTCCGGTTTGTAATGCGTATTGTGGGTTCGCGTGAGGATGCGGAAGACGTTGTTCAGGATGCCCTAATCAAGTCATTTGAGCGTGCCTATCAGTTCAGGGGAACTCCTGCATCGTTCGGAGCATGGTTGTATGCGATTGCGCGCAGCACCGCGTTGGATCGAAGACGACAGCTGCGTTTTCCTTTTGCACAAATGACGTTGATCGATGACATCGCAACTCCGGCTCATCCAACATCAAACCTGCACACGCTACTGTGGTCGGCGTTTGAGAGGCTCTCGGATGATGACCAGGCCGTTCTGATCTTATGTGACGCAGAAGAAATGTCACATGCAGACGTCGGCATAATTTTGGAACGTAGCGCTTCTGCCATTAGCAGCCAGCTATATCGCGCACGAAGGCGCCTCAGGGACGAAATGGCACAGGTCAAGGAGGTAAGCCCATGGATTGCATGATGATTCGTCAACTGATTGGTCCACTGTCAGATGCTCAGCTTACTCAGGAGCTAAGTGATGCAATAACGTTGCATTGTTTGACATGCCCGCAGTGCAGTCAGGAACTCCATACCCAAATGACGATGCGGACGCTCGTACACGATCATCTAATAGATCACTCTTTGGCTGTTACCGATGCATATCGCAGCCGTTGTCTGCGGCGACTAACCGACCGCTTTCCACATTTTCAGGGAACCAATGCGGTTTCTTCGAATCATACTCAGTATCAGTTACCAATCCAATTGGAGGAATCATAATGCAAGCAGTTAGCCCGAGAAGAGAGCTTTTTGAAGCAGTTCAAACAGTTGGACGTGCCGTAAGTGGACGCACCAGCCTGCCTATCCTGTCCCATGTACTGGCCCGCCCGGTTGGTGATGGACGTCTACGGCTTATGGCCACAGACCTTGAAATGTGGCTGGAGTGCTCGATTGGCTCACGGATTTCCTTCGGTTTCGATGACGGAGACCAACCAGGTTTTACCTTTCCTGCAAAGTTGTTCACAGAAATGCTGGGCGCGTTTGCAGAGAGTGATGTGGTCCTCGACCGACCGGATGTAAAGGCGAAGACATCGGTTCGTTGTGGACGGTCCAATTACGAGCTGCTGGGTCTATCCCCTGATGAGTTTCCCGCTCCTCCGGAGGTCGATCATATCGCCAGCTTTACGATTGCTGGGGGCCTCCTCAAGGCATTGATTAAAGAGGTCAACTTTGCAGTTTCCACAGACGAAACACGAGTGATTCTTACTGGCGTACTCCTTAAATTTGATGGAACATCAATCAAACTGGTGGCAACAGACACGCACCGCCTCGCGGTTACCGAGGGGCAGGTTGCCAGTGGTGATGGCGCAGGCAATGCGGTTGTACCAGCACGCGCAATGAATGAAGTTCTTCGCCTTGCGGGTGATGACGATGCCGTTCAGGTTGTTCTAGCAAATGGTCAGGCACGCTTTGAATTCCGGAAGCGCGCTGATGACAAGGACACAGATGCCGCGACAGTTGCCGGATTGGATGGTCGGTTTAGGGTTGATACAACTACGATGATCACTCAGTTGATCGATGGTCAGTTCCCGAATTATGAGCGAGTGATTCCGCAGAATTATGACCGAAAACTAACCATCGACCGCGCTGACTTTATTGCGAGTGTCAAACGCGTTGCCATCGTCGCCAAGGAGAACGCGCAACGTGTCGTATTAGAGACTCAGGGTGACCAGCTTGCCCTCACTGCTGAAAGTGGAACCATTGGGAGCGGACGCGATGAAATTGAAGTCGCTCGCGAAGGTGCCGATATCGCCATCGCATTCAACGCAAAATATCTTGCGGATGCACTCAATGCGATTGATGCCGAGGGTGTCGCACTGGAAATGACAGAACCACTACGCCCCGGAGTTATCCGGCCAGTAGGTGGAAACCGTCCATCATATCTATGCGTTTTGATGCCGATGCAGGTAATCTAATACATAGTAATAATTTTGTGGGCAACGGCTTAGCTTGGGGCATCTCACGTAGATGCCCTTGGCGTGTGTAAGGTGGAAATTATGCGCATTGGGCATTCTTCGCTTTTGTTTCTTGTTTTGTGCGGTGGCATCGCAGGATGTTCTGCACCGGCGAAGCAAGCCGATGCCGGTAAGGCAACTCCGGTAAGTGTTCCGGTCCAGGTTGCACCTGCCAAAACGGAAACCTTCAGTGATGCTGTATCCGTCAGTGGGTCAGTCAAAGCACTCAATGTGTATGAGGTAGCTCCACGTGTAGGTGGCAGATTAGCTTCTGTATCCGTCGTAGAAGGTCAGACATTGACCGCTGGGCAGATTGTAGCTACCATCGAAACCCGGGACTATGAGATAGCACTCGCGGGTGCGAAAGCTCTGGAAGCGAGTGCCCAGGCAGCGATATTACAGTCGCAAGCCAATGCGAATGTTGCCAAACTAAGGCTGAATCAGGCTAAGCGTTCGCTTGAGTCACAGTTGACGAGCGGAGATGTAAGCGTCCGCGATGCGGAAGACGCATTGGCAATTGCAAAAGAGCAACTCGAAGTTGCCAAGCGCCCGCAGCGTACCCAGGAAATCATTGCCGCTGAGAGCAGCGTTGCACAAGCTGAAGCGAATCTGGTAAAGGCATCTGCAGATCGAAAACGCTACGAAAGCCTTGTTCGTGAAGGCGCTGCATCCCAATCACAGCTTGATCAAGCCGTGAATGGCGAAGCAGTGGCTACAGCAGGTCTGCGATCCGCTACCGCACAGTTGGACTTGGTCCGAACGGGTGGCCGTTCAGAGTCGATCAAACAGGCTGAGCTCGTCGTGCGTCGTGCCGAACAGGCTTTACGTCTCGCAAAGACCAGCTCTCTTACATCTAACATCAGGGAAGATGACGTCTCTGCTGCAAAGGCTGCATTGGAGCAAGCGAATGCCTCCCTCTCGCAGGCAAAGGCTTCCGCCGCAAACGCTTCTTCCGCCGTCGCGCAGGCAAAGCAGGCACTTTCTGAATGTACGGTTAGAGCAACCATGTCAGGGCGTATCGCCAAGCGCATGGCTGAGCCAGGACAGTCCATCTCTGTCGGCAACCCGATTGTCCAAGTGGTTCCTTCCGGAACCATTGTCTTCGAAGCCAACGTTCCAGAGGCTGATGTCAACAAACTAAAGACCGGTGCCGATGCGGCCGTTACTATCAGCGGAATAACCAGATCGTTCAGTGCCAGCGTCCTCGATATATCCCCTATAGCAGAACAAAACTCAAGGTCATACCGAGTCCGGCTGAGTATCACGGGTGACCTCACTGAAGTTCGTTCAGGTATGTACGGTACGGCAGATATCCAGATACGTTCGATAACAGCCACTGGCATTCAGAAGTCTGCATTGGTCACCAAAACCGATGGCTCTACGTACGTCTATGTCGTAGAAAGCGATACTGCCAAGCTGAAGCCAGTGAAGGTTTTGTTTCAGAACTCTGACTCCTGTGCGGTTTCTGGCATCGAACCGGATGAGGTTGTAGTGGTCAATGGCATCAGTAATCTGTCTGATGGCTCTCCAATCCGAATCCCAAAGGGCGAGTAATCAATGTCCCTAACACAACTTAGTATTAAGCGTCCAATTGCGATTTTGATGCTCTTTGCGGTGTTGACCATCCTTGGCTTACAGGGACTGTTGAAAATGCCTGCCGAACAGGATCCACGGATTGACTTCCCATTCATCTCAGTCAGTACGGCCTATCCCGGTGCCGGTCCGGGTGAAATTGAAACTCTTATTTCGAAACCAATTGAGGATGCAGTTTTTAGCGTTAACGGTATCAAGAACGTTACCAGTGTCTCGCAACAGGGAATATCAATCGTTGCAATCGAATTTCAGCTTGGCGTCGATGTAGACACGGCAGCAGCCGATGTCCGTGCAAAGGTTGATTCCGTGCGGAGAGCTTTGCCACAGGCGGCAGATGTCCCACTTATCGGAAAGTTCGATACTGGCTCAGCTCCAATCATGTATCTGGCTGTGCGATCAACCACCGGGCGGGATTCTCGCGAGATTCGCGATCTTTGCGACAGAACAATTAAGGACCGACTCAGTCAGATTGCTGGAGTAGCCGCGGTCAATGTAATTGGCGGAGACAAACGGGAAATTGGGGTCCAGCTCAATCGCGGCAAACTGGATGCGCTGGGGCTGACGGTTTCCGATGTCGTCAGTGCAATACGTGCACAAAACCTGAATCTGCCTGCAGGTCGCGTTACGGAATCTGTTCGTGACTATGCGGTACGCGTTGTTGGTGAGTTTGAGGACGCATCGGAAATAGCGGAGCTGGAGTTCACAGCACAATTGCCTGTCGGACCAAAGATTATCCGCTTGAAGGACATTGCCGTCGTCAGTGACACAGCCCGTGAGCGAACCGAAAGCGCATCGCTTGCAAAACGAGACAAGAGCGGAAAGATCACCGAGTCCACTGACACCGTGACCCTCTCTGTTCAGAAGATCAGTGGCGGAAATACCGTCAACATTGCACGCGGAATCCAAAAGCAGCTTGCAGATGCCAAGGCTCTTCTTCCGGCAGACATCGAGATCACGACAACCAGCAATCAGGCAAAAGAGGTCGAAGAAAACCTTCTGGATGTCCAACACACCCTTCTGATCGGTGCTGTGCTTGCCGTTCTCATTGTTTATCTGTTCCTGCATAATCTGCGTGGAACCATTATTGTCGCGATAGCAATACCAGCATCGATTGTGTCCTCATTCCTTGTGATGCAGGCTCTGGGCTTTACACTCAACTCGATGACCTTGCTCGGTCTCTCACTGGCCGTGGGAATTCTCGTGGACGATTCGATCGTCGTTCTGGAAAACATCTATAAATTCCTGGCACTTGGCTACTCACCGGATGAAGCAGCACTGAAAGGGCGCGGAGAGATTGGTCTGGCAGCACTGACGATTACACTGGTTGATGTGGTTGTCTTTGTTCCGGTGGCATTCATGGGCGGAATCGTGGGGCAGTTCTTCAGGAGCTTTGGAATCACAGTCGCTGTCGCAACGCTCTTCTCTCTGCTAGTCTCGTTTACGCTGGCGCCGATGCTTGCCAGCAAGTGGTACCAACAAGGCTTTAGTGATGCCCCTGCGGGTAAGTTTGCCCGAGCATTTGATGCATTCTTTCATTCTCTTAGTGCAAAGTATCGCAATACTTTGCGCTGGGCGCTCCTTCATCGGGGCACGGTCATTTTCATCGGAAACATGGCTCTTGTGAATATCATCCTGTGGATGGTAACGGCTGGATCTGGACGAAATGCTGTCGGAACAGCGCTTCCCCTTGTCGGCATTCAAGTCATCGGCGGAGCCCTCGTTTTTATAATCAACCGCTTCCGGGGTAACAAGTCGGGTGAACCATTATTGGTCGGTTCCATCGGTGCTGCAGTGACGTTCTTGGTCTGCAGTGTTTCAGGAGCCGTTGGTACGCCGTTAGGTTTCCGATTCGCTCCCGGTATTGATCAAAGCTTAGTATCACTCAGTGTTGAGCTTCCTGCGGGTTCAAGCCTCGATCGCACGAATCAAGTTTTGCAAACCGTTGAAAATGCAGTGCGTGACATTCCCGAAATCGACTACATCGAACTTACTGCAGGCAGTACATCGACGGGTGGATTTGAAAGCCAGACCAGCTCAGGATCAAACTTTGGACAAGCCCGTCTCATTTTGCGAGAACCCATCGGTAATCTGGACCGCCTGCAGTTTTGGAAGGACTCATCCCACCTACGTAGCAAGTCGGATGTCGAAGTGGCAGAACTTGTTCGTGCACGCACGAAAGACATTGTTGGTGCCGATGTAAAAACGACAGAAGTGTCCGGATTTGGAGGAACCGCTGCGCCTGTTCAAATCATTATCACAGGACCGGACCTGAGTGAGCTCCTCGAACGCGCCAGCGCTGTAAAGGAAGTTCTTGCCAAGACCGATGGAATCCTCACTCCTGATGTTTCCTACAAGCCAAGCAAACCTGAAGTACGGATTGTTTTGGACCGTCGCCGGGCCGCGGATTACGGGATGAATGTTCAACAAGTCGCAGGCGTGCTTCGGGACGCAATCGAAGGCAATATTGATTCGAAGCTACGCGTTGATGGCGAACAGTATGACATTCGAATTCAGTATCAAAGCCTGAATCGATCATCGGTCGCCGATGTTGGCAATGTCATTGTCGGCTATCGCAATGGACAGTCGATTCGAGTCAGAGATATCGCCCGAATCTATGAAGATCGTGGACCTACGAAAATCGACCGGCGTAATCGACTTCGTCAGGTCACAGTATCGGCCTACCTGGCTCCAGGTAAGGTTATCGGAAACATGCAGCAGGCAATCGACCCGCAGCTCGCAAAAGTCAACTTCGGTCGAGCCAGTTATTCCTGGGGTGGAGAGGCAAATACGCTGGCAGAGGAAGGCGTGTTCATGGTCACGGCTCTTCTCCTTGCAATTACGCTGGTTTACATCCTTATGGCGGCTTTGTTTGACAATCTCCTCTATCCGCTCGTCATCATGCTATCAATCCCACAAGCGCTGGTCGGTGGGCTTTTAGGATTACTCATCACCGGTAAGCCACTCTCAATCATCGCGATGATTGGTGTGATTATGCTCATGGGACTTGTTACGAAGAATGCGATTTTGTTGGTCGATTACACCAACAACTTACGCAGGGAAGGCAAGGACAGATTCGAGGCATTGCTTGAGAGCGGACCTGCACGATTACGACCTATTCTCATGACATCACTGGCTCAGATCCTCGGTGCGTGGCCGGTGGCAGCAGCGCTTGGGCGTGGGTCAGAATTCCGACAACCCCTTGGCATTGTTGTAATGGGAGGGCTAATTCTGTCCGGACTCCTGACGCTACTCGTGATTCCATGTACCTACATTCTCTTTGATGACATCAGTCAGTTTTTGTCGAGGAAACGTAAAACTGCCTGATGGAAGCGTTTCTTACACTACTCTCGTGCATCCTGTTTGGTATTGTCCTTTGGGCTGTTATCAAGGATAGAGTCGATACCGTTCGTGAACGTGATGCTGAGAAATTACGGCGTCAGACGCTTGTCGCATTGCGGAGGCAGTATGTAGACGCATCGGACGATGTACCGGATGCATGGGACCGGCTGGGAGATGCATTGCGTGCTGCAGACCAGCCGGATGATGCGATAGACGCTTGGATTAAGGCTGAGGAAACCGCAAAGGCACGCGGAATGTTCGTGTCCACCGATACAGGACGCAAGATTCGTTTGGCGCAGCTTGATATAGCCCAACGTGAGCGTCCTGGTTCCTTTGGAATGACGGTACATACGCGGGACCAAATCTGTCGTACCTGCAGCCGCCTGAACCCGGCGCAAGCAGCCGTCTGTAGTGAATGCGGTGCTGCACTGCAAGCATCATCAATCGTGGCAACAACACAGGGAGCTCATCGTGCTGAGCTGATCACAGAGATATTACCAAGGCTGTGGATATGGGGTGTTCTCTTGCTGGCCATTGGCTTGGCAACGTTTCTGCCGATGGAAGTCCGCGGCGTCCTCGGTATAGCGACCGTTGCAGTGATTCCATTCTGGTGGCTCAAAAAATTCGGTGAAGGAACGAACTAAGCCAAGTCTGTCTCTACCTGAAGTCCCACAGAGCCAATAATCCCTGCGACACGCTCACACTTTTCTCTATTGGAGCGAAACACGATGGCACGCCCATCCAGATGCACTTTGTAGGCAAGAAACTCAGCAACGTCCTCGGTACAACCGGTTGCTCGTTGAAGAACTTCAATCACATCATCAAATGTATGACAGTCACAGTTGTACAGAATCACAACCCAGTCACCATCGCCCGGCAGTTTCGACTGAAGTGCCTTTTCAGTTACGACATCAGGAAGATCTACGACGCTCGAAAGTACATGTAAAACAGCCATTCTGTCGCGGAGTCTACCACAAGCATGACCACCGCCGAAGGGTATAATCGACGTATTCCGCTGTGTAAAAGGATTCACTGAATGCCCATCGTTACTATTGAAGGTGTTGGACCTGTTGAAGCTGAGGTCGGTCGAAAGCTTGTAAATGTTATTGAAGGTGCTGGTGTCGACATTCTTCACCGCTGTGGAGGGCGACCAGCCTGCACGACGTGTATGGTAAAGGTCAAATCTGGCACCGTGTCTCCGATGGAATCGGCCGAGGAAGAGGCTCTCGAAGAACCAGAACTCATCGAGACGTGCCGCCTGTCCTGCCAAATCCGTGTGGAATCTGACTTGACTGTCGAAGTGATTCACACGGTTACAAACTCGGGCAAGGATGGCGCTGGCCCTTCCGTTGATGAGTGATTTCACACTCTAGAAAACGCGAGAGTGGATGGGGTTGAGCTCCATCCACTCATTTTGTTTAAAGTTCGTCGTTTTGAAAGAATTCCAATACCTCGCCGTCCGGGCCGAGGAAGAAGCCGACACGAATCGTCTTCCCATTGACTTCAACGCTCTTTGGCTCGATGGTAATCGGACATCCAAGTGCACGAACCACTTCAATATCTGCGTCTACATCGGTCGAGCGAAGCGCCAAATGAAAGAATCTTCCATCAACCGATGGGTTCTGCTCTGGTGTGCTCGCGAACAACTCTAAATAATTGCCGTCGCCAAGATCGAGAAGCGCAATCCGCCCACTGCCCTCTCCCCAAGAATGCGCTACAGGAAAGCCCATCCCTTCCGTGTAAAACAATAGGCTTTTGTCAAAATCCGATGCGCGTAACGCGACATGATGAAAGCCGCATCCGCTGAACTTTTGGTTTCTTCCCGTCATTAGATTTCCTCCCAGAAAATCAACCTTATCTTATCGGTTCGAGTCGTATCACCGTTTTTTGTCGCAGCTCAGGCGTCGACATTTGTGTGTCTAAAACCCAAGGTATGACGGTGTTTGATGGCCAATCTGCGCTGACCCTGAGCGTCCGATCACGAACACGTGTACCACTAGGCTCAAAGACGCGAACCTGAAGTGCAAATCTACCAGTGAGTGCTTCTTTCCCCGTCACTCTCGCATAGCCGAACAATAATCCACCATTACCCCAGACCACATCTGTTAGGCGAATTCTACGGATGTCCTTCGATTCCAGAAGTTTTGCGCCAGGATCGTCCTGCCACGACTGCAGCCATGTTCCATCGTTGTTAGTTTGTATTTTCCCACTCAGGACATGTCTGCGTACTTTAATGCCATTGACATCACCATAGCGCCACCCATAGGTAGTTACGCCAAGCGCTATCCAAACTAAGCCGGCAAGTACGGTGAGAACAACTATCAGGACTATCCGTCGATTCATACGACATTCCTTACTGCAGAAACCCTCAGTTTGCCTACTGTCAGTGCTTCTTTACTTGCCTCATTGCGAAGATGGCAGATAGCAAGCGAACGATTTGGGCCATCCGTAACAGTGGAGCGCAACTGCCCAACAACCGTGTCACCAGAATAAACAACGGTTTCATCCGTCACACCATCGATCTCCAAAAGGACAAGCTCACGATGCGTGCGACCTCTGGCATCGATGCGGGCCGTAACTTCCTGACCAATGTAGCAACCCTTCTTGAACGAGATGGAGCTGTCGACGATGCCGGATTCCATCGCAAGAATACGTGCAAAGTCGGCGCAACCTGCAGGGATAGATGCCGACAAACGCTCATGTTCTGCGACTTCATATGTGGAGCTGACCGCACCCGCTTGTTCAAGCAACACAGCGACATCGGTATCAGGAGACCACACGACGAAGCACGAACCATCTCGACGGAACACCGGAAGGGCGAATACATTGACATCCCCCACCTTAAGCTGATGTAAGTTACCATCGACACTTCGTTCGGAAGCGGAGAAGACATCGGCAATGTCACTGAGGAGCCAATAGGTTGGATAAGCGCCAACGGCATCCTTTAGCGAACATCGTTCCATAACGAGATAGTGATCAAACGACGAGATGACTTCATCTGCGACGACACCTTCAACATCGATGTAAAGCATGTCGGATGTAACATGTAGTGTTAGGGGAAAGACAATGCCACCTTTACTGTCGAGATGAAATGCCCGCATCCCCGTTGCAGGTATTTGACCCGATACATCATTCGTAATCATCCCTTGCATGAACTGGGCACGGTCACGCCCTGTGACTTTGATAATGGCCGAGTCCTGCCGCTTGACGTACCTAACCTGCACGATTGAACCTGCTTTCCAAACGATTGGCATTTGACAGCGAGTGTCAAACCTATCCGATAACCGAAGCCTCTAGGAACGACGTCCCATCAGTCCATCCAGTTTCCGGAGTACTTGGTTGCCAGTAATGAGCTTCCCTAATGAGTACTTCTCTGCGACGAGGTTGATTCCAACAGTTATCACTGTATACGCCACGCACAGTGTCATATTACTTGATGCGATGACAACTAAAGCAAGAGTACAACCAATTGCGATTGCGCCAGCATCTCCAATCATGACCCGTGCCCGGGCATCCGGAATGATCGTTATCGCAAGGATTAGCACTGCTGCCAATACCAATGACGTAGGAATGACTGGGAGGACAGCCAGCAGAACCAGAATCGCAAACCCTTGTGAACGACCTGGACGAAGATCCAACAAGTTGAAGACATTGGATGACGCGGCAATCATCGTAATGTACACGTATGCCTTCCAGTTATCCATGCCGAAAGTGCAGATGACATAGATTGCTGCCATCACTGGAGATGCAACCAGCTTTATGAGTCCTGTGGTTACAACTCCGCCGCGTAAGGCAGTCAGATGCCCACGAATGCCACGGTATGCCCCGGAACCAAACATGTCATCCAACAGGCCGATAAAGCAATATCCTCCGACTAACATGCAAGCTGACCAACCTGTCGGATGTTCGAGGATCATCAGGGTTGACAATGCCAAAGCAGGAACAACACCGTATACGACGGGAATCGATTCGCCAATAAAATTTAAGCGGCAACACCGTGCGGGCCACTTTACATAAGTCGCCGCCAGCGTAACAATCACCACTAAGCCAATAAGAAGTGCAAGATTCACGGATTCAGAGCTAACGGACGGATTCACGAAAAACTGCCATGAGCAAATGAAGGAGTTGTTTTAGTCGATGACGTTTGCCTTGAAGGTCATTCTGTGTAACGCGATGATCCATTTCCGTCTGAACTTCTATCAGTTGAACTTTTGCCCTTCCCAATCGTATGTTCATGGCTGTTTCAAGGCCAAAGCCATATGGCAGAGGAAAAATTGCCTTGAGCGTATCGCGACGCAAAAGGCGTTGCCCAGACAGAGGAGCTATCATGCGCCAACCTCCCAAATGCTTGGACGCAGCACGGGCAACGCGAACCGCAAGCCCCATCCCTCCGCCTCGTCCAGGAATCACAGGAAACAAGGCTACTACGCATACATTTTCACCTTCCGGATAAGCACTGATAAGTTTAGTCACCTCAGTAGCTGTCGATCCAACATCCGCATCTAACATCAGGACCAAATCGCTACCCGATGCGCCAACACCTGCCATTAACGCAGCTGATTTCCCTTGATTGTGTTGTAGTCTGACCAATTTGACATCATGACTCGCGGCAATCTCAGCTGTTTTGTCTTTGGATCCATCATCCACAACGATGATATTGGAAATGCCGCCTACCTGTACCAATGCCTCCAGTGTAGTCGCAAGGTAGGCTTCTTCGTTATGTGCCGGAATAACGACATCAATCGTCACGGTAACGAAGTGCTCCACTTCATCGACGGAAGGTCATCATCAACATTCGGACCTGTCCCATATATGGCAGGCTTGGCGCCGATTGAGAGCATGACAGCCGCCAGACCAACGCTAGTCTCGGCATTCGTCACCACAGGAATACCAGCATTGACACAATCATGTACAAAGCCAGCATCACCGTCATCGGAGGTAACCGCAACTACATCGCAGTTTAACTCCTTCAGGTCCGTCATCAATGTTAGCAAACCTTGTCGACGTTCTGTTGAGTAGTCGTTGATCATGTCACCTGATGGCAACACAAATAGAAGCATTCGCTTTCCAGTATCGTCAGCGTTGTCAAGTTTGAGCGAAATCGTAGGAAGAGTAGCGTTATTAGCTTCATCAATCCACTTATCATCCCGCAGTGAGACATATCTCGTATCAAGCGCAGGGACCAACCCTGACAGCGTCTGTGTCAGTTTCTTTGCGCTCGCTTTATCTACCGAAACAAAGCTGACGGACTTTCCTCTCCATAGATTGACGGCAGCATCACTAACGATACGCAGTAATGCCGTATCAGATTGTCCCCTGCGCTTAATATCGACTTGAAGGTCTTCCATTCGTCGTTCAAGTTGTTGAACCAATCTTGCCTGTCGATCGACTACTTTGCCTCCGACAACTAACGTTCCCATAACAACACCGATTCCAAGTGCAAAAAAAACCGATGCTAAAGAAGCAATATGATAGCGAAATCCTGGGTTCATGCAGTGAATGCCTTATACACAAGCACAACGGAGCGGGAAAGAATCTGGCCGGCGGGAGTAAGGATTAGAAGAACAGCCACAGGAAACATCGCAGCGAGTACGAGGAAGAGTATCGAGGGGACAACAGGCTGATTCATCGACATTAGGCTAGAGACTCCCTTTGCATCTACAAGTCGCCTGCCAACTTTGAGGCGGACAAGAAACGTAGATGCCATCCCACGTCGCCCTTTATCAAGAAAGTCTTCCATGTGCGTATGCGTTCCCACAGCAACGATAAGCTTTGCACCGAGTTCATAAGCGAGAAGCAAAGCAGCGTCTTCACTCGTGCCAGAAACAGGAAAGGTCATATACGGCAACTTGAGCATCTGACACCGCAATGCACCGGGGGCCGAAACGGGCTCACTGGATGACGCATAGGCGTGAACGATCAACTCCGCGCCACAACTTAGAGCCTTATCGGAAACGCTATCCATATCACCCAGAATTACGTTTGGTATCAGCCCAATTGCCAGCAGTTCATCGGCTGCGCCATCGACAGCAATAATCAATGGCTTCGCGTCAGCAAAGAAGTTTCCAAGTAGCCGTAAGTCTTCCCGGTAGCGCGTACCACGAACTGCCACCACAACAGGCTTATCAAAGAAATCCGTCTTAACACCAGGAGGGATCACCGGATCTAACAATAGAGTCCTTTCTGTATCCCGTTCCAAGTATGAGAGCGTATTACGTACGAAGGCATCCAGTTCGCTGTCCAAATTTTCTCTGGCAAGGCTTAGTGCCACAGCTACATCTGCAAAGTCAAGGCTGCGTATGTCGAACCGCTCAACACCATTGACCAGAAGATATTTGCCATCGATTGTCCCAGACGACCTATCCGGAATAACATCAAGGAGATTGGCATCCGACTCAAAGATTGGAATACCCGCATTGAGCAGCACAGTTGGCCCTTGATTGGGGTACTTGCCCGTAACAAAGGGTTGGCAATTTATGACAGCCTTAGGCTTCGCCCTCGCGAGACTCTCCGCTGCAACCGAATCAATATCCGCATGACGGATAATAACAATGTCACCCGCATGGACAGAGGGTGCCGTTACCTTTGTCTTGTGTGCTATGCGAATCATAGAGTCGGCGGTCGAAACGCGCACATTTCGCTTCACCTTCTCAAGTAACCCCATTGCCGTATTGTATAGCATGCATCGCCGGCAGAACGGTACCGAGCTTCATTCGAAGCTACTGTAGGATTCGCTACAGAACAGCGAAATATTCTGACATCATTAACCTTGGTCTTCCTTCAGAAGAACCAAAGTACCAATGTACCCAGGAAGATAGACATGCCACTACGACACAGCACAAGTCTTTGAAGGCAAAAAAAAATCCCCCCTCGGCGAGGGGGGATTTCAAACCAACACTTAGAATTCCATTCGGGTAGCGCCGCTAGGACCGGCATTGGCTGTTGTACGGAACGGAACACCAAGAAGAGCCAGCAGATGACGCGCATCTGCATCGTTTTCAGCAGTAGTGACCATGATAATGTCCATACCGCGCATACGGTCAACCTGATCGTATTGAATCTCAGGAAAGACCAGTTGCTCTTTCATACCCATGGCAAAGTTGCCACGACCATCGAAGCTGTTCGGGTTCACGCCCTGAAAGTCACGAACACGTGGGAGGGTGATGTTGACCAAACGATCAAGAAATTCCCACATACGTGCACCGCGAAGGGTAACCTTGCATCCGATTGCAGAACCCTCACGTAAACGGAAGTTTGCAACGGATTTCTTTGCACGGCAGACCATTGGCTTTTGACCTGTGATTGCGGTCATGTCTTTGATTGCATGGTCCATAAGCTTAGGATCACCGCCGGTTTGACCAGCTTTTCCTACACCCATGTTTACAACAATCTTCTCAAGCCTTGGACATTGCATGACATTGTCATAGCCAAACTGCTTCATCATCGCAGGAGCAACCTGCTCAGCGTAGACACGCTTCAAACGTGGTTCGTAATTCGACATATTTCCTCGCTAAAAACCGAGTGAATTCCCGGATGAACACGACATGCGTGCCGGGGGGAGAGCAAGGCCGATCAGATAACCTGACCGCCCTTGACTGCTATGCGCACTTTCTTGCCATCGACAATTTGTGTGCGTACTCTTGTTGCTTCGCCATTGGCGTTGACCAATGCGACCTTGCTTGCAAGAATTGGAGCTTCAACGACAACCTTGCCACCAGTCGGATTTGGATCGGCAGGGGTTGGCTGTGCCTTCTGATGCTTGGTCACAAAGTTGACTCCCTCTACGAGAATCTTCCCTGTCTTAGGAAAGACACGCGTGATGACACCCGTCTTTCCAGTATCCTTTCCAGCAAGTACCTTGACAGTATCGCCGGACTTCACCTTAAGTTTGGCTTCAAACTTGATAGGGGTTCGTGGCATTAGAGCACCTCCGGCGCAAGTGAAACAATCTTCATGCCACCAGAAACGTTGGTTGCATCGCGAAGCTCACGTGCGATAGGTCCGAATACACGGGTGCCACGTGGCTCGAGATTGTTGTTCAAAACTACAGCAGCATTTTCATCAAAGCGCAGGGTGGATCCGTCAGCGCGCTTGATTGGTTGCTTTGTACGAACGATGACAGCCTTGACGACATCACCCTTCTTCACTGCCGCACCAGGTGTTGCAGACTTGACAGCGGCGACGATTACATCACCGACATGCCCAACACGCGTCATCGAACCCTTGAGAACGCGGATACACAGTAAGGACCGAGCACCCGAATTGTCCGCGGCACGCAGCCGCGTATATTGCTGAATCATATTTCACTCCTATCGGCAGCACGGAGTTTCCCCCGCCTGCCGATTGCCAAGCTATGGCGTGCGACGCGAACTACTTTGCCTTTTCGACAACCTTTAGTAAGCGCCAGTTCTTGTTCTTCGAAATTGGACGACACTCCATGATTTCAACCGTGTCGCCAATACCGGCTTCACCATTTTCATCATGTGCTTGGAAACGGGTAGACCGCTTCATCGTACGTCCGTAAAGAGGGTGGGACTTGAGGGTGTTTACCTGGACTACGATGGTCTTTTCCATCTTGTCGGAAACAACAACTCCCTGCCTCGTTTTGCGAATACCGCGTTGCAATTCTTCAGACATTACTTAGCCTCCACCTGATTCAAGTACGTCAGAATACGAGCAATCTGCTTGCGCGTCTTCGCCAACTCTGCCGTGTTCTCCAGCTGTCGCTTACCCAGCGAAAACTGGAGCTGCCACAACTTGAGGCGGCTTTCTTCCAACTTAGCCCGAAGACCAGCGGCATCCAGCCCCTTCAATTCCTCACGGCTCTGCTTTGCCAATCTATTATTCGGCATGAACCGTCTCCTTCTCCGCAGCCGCCGCTTCAGACGATCGCGTAACGAACTTCGTGTCAATAGGAAGCTTGTGTGCAGCAAGCCGCATGGCCTCCCGTGCCAGCTCTTCGGATACACCCTGCATCTCAAAAAGCATACGACCAGGCTTTACCACTGCTACCCATCCATCCGGAGCACCCTTACCGGAACCCATACGCGTTTCCGCAGGCTTCTTCGTGTACGACTTGTCCGGAAAAACACGAATCCAGATTTTACCACCACGACGAATCTTACGGGTCATCGCAATACGGGCAGCTTCAATCTGATTCGCTGTCATCCAGCAAGATTCCAGCGCCTGAAGGCCAAATTCGCCAAAGTTAAGACGTGTACCACCGGAGGCAACTCCTCGTCGGTGTCCACGATGCATGCGTCGGTATTTGACGCGCTTAGGAGCCAACATAGATTACTGACCTCCACCAGATGTAAACGAACCGGATCCGGCGTATCCACCACCTTCACCACGAGGGCCACGTCCACGCCCACCGGCACCGCCAGGACGTCCAGCACCACGAGGACCACCACCACGGCCACCACGACCACGGCGATCATCATCACGTCCAGCACTTGGACGAGCTGCAGGATTGTCCATTGGACGTCGGGCGCCAGGAAGAATATCTCCCTTATAAATCCATACCTTCACACCGATGGTGCTATATGCGGTAACAGCCTCATAGAAGCCGTAGTCGATATCCGCTCGCAGCGTATGAAGAGGAATTTTGCCTTGGCGATCGGATTCACGACGTGCCATTTCAGCACCACCAAGACGACCAGCGACGTGGCATCGGATACCGAGAACTCCAAGACGCATAGCACGCGTTACTGCCTGACGCATTGCACGCTTGTAGCCGATACGCTTTTCGATCTGCTGTGCTATGGACTCAGCAACCAGCTGAGCATTGGTTTCCAGTTGGCGGATTTCCTGAACATTCACATGAACAGTCTTCTTTGTCAACTTCTCGAGATCGCCACGAAGCAAATCTACACCGGCTCCGCCTTTGCCAATAATGATGCCAGGCTTAGCAGTGTGCAGCGTAACGCGAACCTGATTGGCCTGACGCTCAATCTCGACCTTCGAGATTGCGGCATTATCCCAACCGCGGCGCTTCTTGACCATCTTTCGGATGGTGTAGTCTTCCAAAACAAACGCAGCATACTGCTTGTCTGCATACCACTTAGAATCGGCATCACGAATTACACCGATACGGAAACCGATAGGATGAATTTTTTGTCCCATTATGCTTGTTCCTCTACGGTCGTTTCCTCAGATGTTTCAACCGATTCCGTTGTTTCAACAGCCACCGTCTCAACGGTCTCCTCAACAACAACTGGTTCAACCTTAAGCTCAGCACGGAGAGGCGCCTTAGGTGCCTTCTTACCTGTCTTGACAGGTCTCGGTGCACCTTCAGCGACAACAATCGTGATGTGGCTGGAGCGCTTCAAGATGCGATATGCACGACCCTGAGCACGTGGTTGAACACGCTTCATTGTTGGTCCGACATCGACGTAACAACGTGCAATCTTGAGGTTGGTCAAATCCAAACCATGATTGTTACCAGCATTTGCCATCGCAGAACGAAGAACCTTGCTGATTTCTGCTGCCGCGTGATTCGGCGTGAACTTCAAAATGTCCAGTGCATCAGCAGCATACTTTCCACGGACCGTGTCAAGTACGAACCGAACTTTGCGTGGGCCCATGCGAACGTAGCGGGCTGTAGCTTGTGCTTCCATTACTCTACCCCCTACTTCCGCATACGAGTCGACTGGCCTGTACCACCAGCGTGACCCTTAAACGTCTTCGTTTGAGAAAATTCCCCAAGTTTGTGGCCGACCATGTTTTCAGTCACAAACACAGGAACGTGCTTACGACCATCATGGACCGCAAACGTATGCCCAATGAACGACGGAAAAATCGTCGAGCGGCGAGACCAGGTTTTGATAATCCTCTTCTCACCCTTTTCATTCAGCTGATCGACTTTATCGAGCAGCTTAGGATCCGCAAATGGACCCTTTTTCAGAGATCGTCCCATTATTACTCCTTGTCGGATTATGCATCCGACCAATGCCCCTGACGTAGAAACCTACCGGGTGCGTGGCACCAGGCGATGCCTGATGCCACATCGACGTTCGCAGAAAAACTACTTACGCCGTCTGACGATAAATTTATCGGTTGATTTGTTGCGCCGTGTCTTGTATCCAAGAGCAAGCACACCCGTAGCCGAAACCGGGCCCTTCTTGCGGCCAACTGGGGATTGACCTTCACCACCACCATGGGGGTGGTCACGCGGGTTCATGGCAACACCGCGGACCTGAGGACGTCGTCCCAGCCACCGTGTCTTGCCAGCCTTACCCCACGATTCGTTCTCATGCTCAAGATTACCAACTTGACCAATCGTTGCACGACATGTCAGCAGAATCTTACGCATTTCACCGGATGGCAAGCGCAACGTAGCATACTTACCTTCCTTGGCCATCAACTGAGCACCGGAACCGGCTGAGCGTACCAGCTGTCCACCAGCACCAGGACGAAGCTCAACATTGTGAACTGTCGTACCAACAGGGATGTTTACGAGTGGCAATGCGTTTCCGACCTTGATGTCGGAATCAGCGCCGTTGAACACTGCATCGCCTGGCTTCATGCCAACAGCAGCGAGTACATAGGCCTTGCTACCATCCGCATATTGAACTAAAGCGATACGACAGGTGCGGTTTGGATCGTACTCGATCGCAGAAACCGTACCCTCAACGCCATCCTTGTTACGCTTGAAGTCAACAAGACGATACATCCGCTTGTGTCCACCACCACGATGGCGAACTGTAATGCGGCCTTGGTTGTTACGCCCTGCGTTCTTCTTCAAAGGAGCAAGCAGGCTCTTCTCCGGCTTGTCCTTGGTAATCTCCTCGAACGAGGAGATGGCCATGTGACGACGGCCAGGGGTAATCGGCTTAAACTTTCGTACTGGCATCTTACACTCCCTCGAAGATCTGGATCGCCTGACCCTCGGCAACGGTTACAATCGCCTTCTTTACAGATGGCGTACGCCCAGTACTGGAACGTCCGAACATCCGGTACCGCTTGGTGCGTCCCTTAGTCAGGATGGTGTTCACAGTCGTGACCGTAATCGCGCCACCTTCTGTGGTCGTGAAGAGCTTTTCGACCGCTTCACGAATCTGCATCTTGTTAGCATCGACATGAACAACAAACGCATACTTGCGCTCGCCACTCATCGTTAACGCCTTTTCAGTGATGACAGGGCGAAGGATTGTGTTATACAGATTAGGCATTTTCATTCTCCTCAGGCGCCCACACGGAATCGATCTTGCTGATCGCAGCCTTAGTAGCAACAATGATGCCGCCGTTGACCACATCACGTGTCGAGAAAGCCGGAGCAACACGCAAGGTAACTCCCTCGATGTTTCGCAACGACTTGATAACAGTCTCGTTCTCATCCTCGATGATGACAAGCGACTTACGTGCTCCGCCCGTCACATCCTTGAGGAAGGACGCTGCCGTCTTAGTTGAAATTCCATCAAGCGGAAACGCATCAACCACTACCAACTCAGCATCATTCAACTTAGCGGTCAACGCACTCCAAATAGCAAGACGCTTCATCTTCTTAGGCAGTGCGTGGCCTAGATCTCGTGGGTGTGGACCATGAGCAGCTCCACCCTTTCGCCAGTGTGGCGAGATGATCGAACCCTGACGGGAACGGCCAGTTCCCTTCTGCTTGAATGGCTTGCGGCCACCACCGAACATGTCTCCACGGCCAGGTGCATTACGCGTATCCTGACGGCGGTTTTCCATCTCAGCCTTTACGGCTTGGTGCATCAAAGGGATATTGACACGGGCTGCGAACACACGCTCAGATGCGGTGACCTCGCCTGCCTGCTTTCCCCCAATCGTTTTTATCGCCAACGTAGGCATAATTATTCTCCGAACCAGTGATTCAACACTGATTACTTCTTCTTACTTGAGCGAACAGTCTCAACACGAACCTTGACCTTCTCAGCACGACGTGCCTTCGTCACTTCGACGAGAGCTCCATCTGGGCCAGGAACGGCTCCGCGGACGAACAAAAGGTTATCGGCTTCATCAAACCGTACAACCTTAAGGCCGAACTGTGTGACTCGCTCACCACCCATACGACCAGGCTTTTTCGTTCCTTTGAAGGTACGAGCAGCATCCGTAGCACCGCCAGACTGTGGCTTACGGTGAACCATCGATCCGTGCGTCATGTCAGCACCATGGAAGTGATATCGCTTTACAACACCAGCGAAACCCTTACCCTTGGATGTGCCGCTAACGACAACACGCTCACCGATTGCGAAAATGCCTGCAGTAATGACATCGCCCACAGCAACCGTAGCATCGGCCTGAATCTCAAACTCACGTAGGTGACGGCGTGGTTGAACACCAGCCGCACGCAAGTGGCCCTGCTCAGGGCGTGTCAGGCGATCGACACGGCACTCGCCGAAAGCTACCTGTGCAGCAGAATAGCCATCGTTTTCAACCGTACGCACCTGCGTAACAACGTTAGGCTCAACAGCCAACACCGTCACAGGAACAACCTTGCCCTCTTCATCGAAGAGTTGGGTCATACCGACCTTACGGCCGAGAACACCCTTAATTGACATAACTAACCTCCACGGCGCACCTGGGGACTTCAATCCTTGCGTGACGCGGTTTCTCTCTGAACTAGAGTTTAATCTCGATATCAACACCACTTGGAAGATCAAGACGCATCAGCGCATCAATCGTCTTAGGGCCTGGATTCAAGATGTCAATGAGACGCTTGTGTGTGCGCATCTCAAAATGTTCCATCGACTCTTTGTCAATGGTTGCGTTACGCTGAACAGCATAGATTGCTTTTTCGGTCGGCAAAAGAACTGGACCAGAAATCCTAGCTCCTGTACGCCGCGCCGTATCTACGATCTTTTCAGCCGACTGATCAAGAACACGGTGGTCAAATGCACGAAGGCGGATTCGAACTTTGTCTTTTCGCATATTACTTACACTTTCCGCACATCGGCCATACCCCACTAGGGATATGGCCGATAGCAATCACACCTATTCGATAACGCGGGCGACGACGCCGGCTCCAACCGTGTGTCCACCTTCAC
>CAZSGJ010000032.1:0-28376 GCA_964606305.1 uncultured Armatimonadia bacterium | reverse complement strand
TAGGGCTCGATACGATGCTTGATTAGTCAGCGAAGCAAGTACAACGCATTCACTACAGCCACTACGAACGTATAAGAAGCGATGCATATCTGCCGCCATGGGTATGCCGATACATGAACTGCGTGAGCGATTTCAGTAGAGGTTTCGGTCTCTTATTTTGTTGACTACGGAACTGATTGAGTTTATAAAGCCGCTGCCACCGTCCGCGTTCATTCGATAACGGCTTACCGGTGGTTTGCCAACGTTTGGTATTCTTCGCACTTGTGTTGCGAGACAGAAGGGCTTGCTTGCTCCCTTGTATCAATGGCATTACCTGAAGTGAGCACGTGAAGTCTTTGTCGTCGTGGTCTTGGTCAGGAGACCCTAGTGAGCTTGGAATGGGTGACTGGTTTTGCGGCTCTGTACGCTGTTTTGGCATAGAAGCGATGCGTAACTCTGCGTGTCGTGGGACCAGCTAACGGTGTACGAGTAGGTGGTCGGGTCTGAGCCGATTATCTTGCCCGTTTTGTCAATGAACTTACGGCATCCTTGATGACAGTTACCTCACCCAGAGGGTTGCTAAGGATACGGGATGTCGTAGCAGCCACGGCCTCGCTGGTTTTCGCGACAGACGTGGATGTCGATTCAGCATTGGATAGGACATTTAAGATTGTTGGTTCAGCTTGTATCACCGTTTTGTTGACGGTGCGTAACACTTCGGATGTCTGATCAATGAGGGGTGAAATCTTGTTTTCCAATGACTCCAAGCGTTTAGATAACTTGAAAAGTACCACCGTCATCGATGCGATAACACCAATGCTGATGATGGAACCTGCCAGGTACCAAAAGACTAGGATGCTTGTAGCAGTTGTATTGAGATTCATTCATTTGCCATCTAAAGATGTTTGTTCAGTGTACCAACAATATCAACGTCTCCTAACTACCACCTGAATCAGGTCGGCTTGCGGTCTTCCGCAGGCCGTTTTTTTTTGCAGATTATGGTGCACCGTTATTGCTGCCTCCATTTGTTGTATTCTCCCGCAATCTGAAGTGATGATGGGTTGGCATCGTTTTTTGTCCCGGATGTATGTTTGTCAATCAGACGATTGTTGTGTATACATCGTATCCGTGAACGGATTCGTTGACTTCCTCACCGCATGCAGCTGCGCCTGTCGATAGGGCATCTGTCACGGCACAACTGTCACCAACAACCAGTGAGACAATGTCATCACGCGGATCGAGCGAATTTTCGCCAACTATATGAATGCCGCCTGCATCCGGATTTATACGCCGGGATACGCTCAGGGCTTGGTCACAAAGTCGAATCGACTTATCAATACCTGCAATCTGAACCGGCCAATTTTTGCCAATAGCAATCATTGAAGAGCCACCAGCACTGATGAACGCACGTTCTACACCCGCATCGATGATAAGCGCTTTACACTTATCGAGAGCCCATCCTTTTCCGATAGCACCAAGATCGATTAATGTACCTTTCGTAAGTCTGCACTCCGGACGGGTATCGCTAAACTCTATTACTGCGTTTACCGGTGACACATGGTCCGTTAATTCCTGAAGCAGTCCTTCTGTGTGCGAATCAAGGATCTTTCCACTCACCCGCATTGTGTGGCGGCCGTTGAAAGGGTTGAATGATTCTTTCGTTTGGTGCATTAACTGAACACAAAGCTGTAACAATGAGTACGTCGGCCAACCAATCCGAATCCATTCCCCATTTCCAGCTGAAGTATTGAGACGGTGAACATCCGAACCCTCTTGATAGGGGCTAATCGCAAGCTCGATATCCACAATCTCGGATACACAATCCTCAGCAATGCCTAGACGAGTGTTTGGTTCATCTGTTGGGAAGAAGAGAGTGAAGGTTGTTCTCATTGCCTGATGACTATAGCGGAGCCCGGGTTCATCAAACATCGGGTGTATGCTACCGCATGATAGAATCCGGCGCGTTGGACGTAACAATTGTCATCCCGGCATTCAATGAAGCCCACCGGCTTCCAAACACCCTTACCCATTTGAACCAATGGATTGCAGGACGTACTGAAGCCTTCGATGTTATCGTTGTCGATGATGGAAGTACGGATTCGACGTCAGATTTGTCGGTTGACTATCCAGCGGTCCATTTTGAATCGCTTCCTGTAAACGTTGGCAAAGGTGCTGCTGTTCGAAGCGGAATGCTTCTGGCAAAGGGTGAGCTGATTCTGATGATGGATGCTGACCTGGCAACACCAATGTCTGAGTTTGACATCCTTTTCGCTGAGATCAGTAATGGTGCAGATGTTGCGATCGGTAGCCGGCCGTTACGCTCCAGCACACTAGCCGTTCGGCAACCAATACTGCGGGAAATCGCCGGACGCGTATTCAACTGTATTGTTCAGTCTGTCTCTGGCCTGCCGTTTAAAGATACACAGTGTGGATTTAAACTATGGAGATCCGGTCCAGCAAAGGATTGCTTCGCAAGATGTAAGGTGGATGGATTTGCATTTGATGTCGAATCCCTTGTAGTGGCCAAGGCACGTGGATACACGGTGGTTGAAGTGGGCGTTAGATGGGCTCATCAACCCGGGGCTGCCGCATTTACCAGTCCATCATCGTATATGCGCCATGCAATGCGAATGATTGCCGATACGATCTTGATTCGATGGAATCACAAGACCACTAGCCGGGTATAAGATTCTGTGGCATATGGTCTTGGATTCATCCTGCTCGGATTAGCCATTTGTGTATTCTTGTATGCACTGATGGTTGAACCATTGCTTTGTCAGCTTGTCGAGATCGAAATTCCGGCGAAGAAACTGCCTTCCGGTCTGCGAATCCTTTTTCTTTCAGATATGCATCATCATCGCTGGGGAATGCGTGAGGTGACTTTTCTTAGATCTCTGCCAGATGTTCCTGTCGACATGATTGTTTTCGGAGGAGACTTTCTAGGGAGCAAAGCCGGAATCGAAACATCCCTAAAGTTCGTTAGTCAAGTTTCAGGTCACTATCCAGGTACGTTGATGTTCGGTGTTTGTGGTAATGCAGAGCATAAGCTCGAGCCTGAACTGCGTGAGCAGTTCCTCGCAAAGCTCTCATGTGCCGGTGTGGCAATCCTCAATAACGCAAACATTACCGTTACCATCGATGGTCAACAGATCGCGGTTATTGGGACGGATGACCCGTACTATGGGTTTCACGATCTGGATGCTGCTTTCGCTGGTCTGGACCGTGCGATTCCCAACATCTTGATTACGCATTCTCCACAGGTTGTCCGGACAGCGCTGAGTTATACCCCAGACATTGTGCTCAGTGGACATACACATGGCGGCCAGGTGCGCATACCGGGAATCGGTCCATTACGTACACAAAACCCACTTTCACGCATGATCGCGATGGGCTTGTTTTCGCCCGAAAAGCTAAGGGGACTTTTATTGATTGAATCTCGATTCGACACGTGGCTATATGTCTCACGCGGTTTGGGGCTTGCATTCGTTCCTCATATGCGGTGGCTTGCCCCCAGATTTCTGTGCCGACCAGAATTGACATTGATCACGATTTCCGCATAAGTAGATGTATTCACAAGCGTTCTGGTACGAAAATGTCCAAGAGCTATCAGACTTTACGAGATCGTCTGTATTGTCGACTCGGATTCGAATGGCACGAAACATATCCAAAGTTCCGTTTCCTAACAGGATGTCGATCGACCAGTACATTGTCCTGAGGAATGCAGTCTATCAAGTGCTTAAGCAAGAGCAGTTTGTTGCCTGCGGTCGGGGCAATGGTATTCAGGCTGCTGACTTTCTTATTGGGGTTGAGGGTCACGATGATGCGATTTCCGTCTTTGGAAATCCTTCCAGTGGGCAGTTTGTCGTTATTGGCGATGAAGACCACCTAAGGATTAGTACGGTAACAACTGGCTTGGAGCTTGGTTCGCCATTGAAAATGAACATGGTGTTGGAACAGCGCTTGGCAGGTGAGTTTCCGTTTGCTTTTGATTCCGGAAGGTTTGGTTTTCTCACAGCAAGCATGGCGAATCTGGGGCTTGCTATGAGGGTAAGTGTGTGGATGCACTTACCTGGACTTGCTCTTACTGGACGGTGGGCAGATCTTGAACCAGCCCTGCACTCGCTTGATATCAGCGTTCGAGGCATCCTTGGCGAGGAGAGCGCTGTGACCGCCGGGATGGTTCAGCTAAGCAATCGGACATCCTATGGGCGGACGCCTGAAGAACTTATCAAAAAGCTAAAACGGGTGATTGACCAAGTGGAGTCTGAGGAGAGAGCAGCACAATCAGATCTTCTGCGCCAATACAAAAGCCAGACGATTGAATTTTTGAAGTGGATGGCAATGTTGGAGCAGCCGTTTATTGAGCAGGATCATTTTATTCATGCGGTGAGTGCCGCCTTGTTGGCAGCCCGACTGGGCTACAACGTCCGATTAGATACTGCACTTGCGCTGAGAGTACTTATTGCTGGATTCAAGTCATTACAGTCAGATGGAACGGTACAAATGCAGGTTGTGCGAAATATACTTCGGGACACTGTAATGGAATCCTGATGTATATCGATAGGACGTAGTCCGCGTTGTCACAGAAAATGCCGCTGACGCGATACAATTCCGTATCCGGAGGTTGCGCCAACGTGTGGCAACGATTTACTGAACGTGCTCGTCGTGTCGTGTTTTTCGCCCAGGAAGAAGCTGGCAGGCTTGGTGAGAATTATGTCTCAACCGAGCATCTGCTACTGGGACTGGTTCGGGAGAGTGACAGCGTTGCTGCTCGAATACTCGAGACGCTTGGTGTCTCGGCTAGTCGCGTCCGAACGGAAATTGAGCGTCAGGTAACAAAAGGGGATGGTCGTACCGGGCCGGACATGCAGCTCACGCCGCGTGCCAAACGTGTCATTGACCTCGCCTATGATGAAGCACGTCAATTAAACAACAACTACATAGGTACGGAACATCTGCTTCTTGGACTCATAAGGGAAAACGATGGCCTTGCGGGTCGTGTTTTGGCAAAGTTTGGCGTAGATTTGGACCGTACCCGTCGCGAAGTACGTAGGCTCCAGGATCAGGAGCCGGCTACTGCAGGTGCCCGTAGCGGCGCAAGTACTGCGGCTCCAAGCCGGTCTAACAGTCGTACACCGGCACTTGATGAATACGGTCGTGACTACACGGTGATGGCCAAGGAAGACAAGCTTGATCCTGTGGTCGGACGCAGTGCTGAAATCGAACGAGTGGTTCAGATACTCTCGCGTCGAACCAAGAATAATCCGGTCCTGGTTGGGGAACCCGGAGTCGGAAAGACCGCAATCGCGGAAGGTCTGGCGATGCGGATTATTGAAGGGGATGTACCCGAGATTCTTGCAGACAAGCGAATTGTTGCTCTCGATATGCCTGGCTTAGTTGCAGGCACCAAGTATCGTGGAGAGTTTGAAGAGCGCATGAAGCGTGTGATGGAAGAAGTCCGACGCTCAGATGGTCAGATTGTCCTCTTTATCGATGAGTTACATACGCTGGTCGGTGCCGGCGCTGCTGAAGGTGCGATTGATGCATCGAATATTATGAAGCCGGCGCTTTCCCGTGGCGAGCTTCAGTGTATTGGTGCGACGACCCGTGATGAATACCGCAAGTACATCGAGCGTGATGCAGCATTGGCACGCAGATTCCAGATGGTAAAGGTTGAGCAACCATCTGTGGAGGAAGCCGTTGAAATTCTAAAGGGGCTACGTTCCCGCTACGAGAATCATCACAAGGTTGAAATCACGGATCATGCCCTGGAAGCCGCATCAAGACTGTCCGATAGATACATCACGGACCGCTTCCTGCCAGACAAGGCCATTGACTTGATTGATGAAGCCGCATCTAGAGTGCGTCTCCGGGCGGCGACAGCCCCTCAGTCCTTGCGCGATGCCCGGCATGAGCTTGCTGATATCGAACGTCAACTGGCTGTCGTTGCTGAACAAAGTGATTTTGACCGCGCAACCTTCCTGGAAGAGCAAAAGGGGTTTCTGACAACCCGCATCGCTGAGCTGCTTGCTCAGTGGGAGGAGCAGCGTGCTGCCGTTCCTCTGGTAGTTGGTGAGGACGAAATCGCCCAGATTGTCACCAGTTGGACGGGAATACCTGTTTCACGCCTCGTGGAAACGGAAACGCAAAAGTTGCTTCAAATGGAAGCGGCTCTGCATAAGCGTGTTATCAGTCAGGATGAAGCCATTGTGGCTGTCAGTAAAGCAGTCAGGCGTGCACGCAGTGGCATGAAAGATCCTCGTCGGCCGATGGGGTCATTCCTCTTTGTTGGTCCAACCGGTACGGGTAAGACAGAGCTTGCAAAGGCCCTCGCGGCGTTCCTCTTTGAGAAAGAGGATGCGCTTGTGCGTATCGACATGAGCGAGTACATGGAGCGTTTTGCTGTGTCACGGCTTGTGGGTGCGCCTCCGGGCTACGTCGGGTTCGAGGATGGCGGTCAGCTGACCGAGGTCATCCGTCGCAATCCATATTCAGTCATTTTGTTGGATGAAGTTGAAAAAGCGCATCCTGAGGTGTTCAACCTGTTACTTCAGGTGATGGAGGATGGTCGTCTAACGGACTCACAGGGACGTGTCGTTGATTTCCGCCACTGTGTGTTGATCATGACCAGCAACATCGGAAGCCAACATATCAACCGTGAGCCATCGATTGGTCTCCGCAAGGATGTCCTTCAGGGAGTTACTGCATCTGAGCACACCGCGATGAAGGAGCGCATTCAGGAAGACATCAAACGGGTATTCCGACCGGAGTTCATTAACCGTCTGGATGACATCATTGTGTTCCAGTCGCTCACCGCGACGGAAATCCGTCAGATTGTGGACTTGATGCTCTCATCGGTACGCAAACAGGTTGCACAGCAGGGGATGACCTTGTTGGTTCAGGACATTGTGATCGAACGGCTGGCGCTCGTTGGCTTTGACCCGCAGTATGGAGCTCGTCCGCTACGCAGGGCTGTTCAGCGCCTGGTGGAAGATCCTCTTTCGGATGAAGTTTTGCTTGGCAGGTTCACGTCAGGTGATACTATTGAAGCCGTACTGGATGGCGAGGGAGAGACGGCGGTCGTCGTTTTCCGCAAAGTCGAGGACGATGCTGCTGTTGGGTCCGTCGATGAATCTGATACGAAGCGATTAGAGGCGTCAGAACAGGTTTGACTTGACAGCAAGTTGTGTGGATGGTATCTTATCGGTCGTTGACGAGCTCGATAAGGGCGAGTGGTGAAATGGCAGACACGCTGGTCTTAGGAGCCAGTGCCGCAAGGCGTAGGGGTTCAACTCCCCTCTCGCCCATCATCACACAATGGTCATGCGGGAGTAGCTCAGTGGTAGAGCGCTACCTTGCCAAGGTAGATGTCGCGGGTTCGAATCCCGTCTCCCGCTTCCCCCATATTTGGGTGGCTTAGCGGGTACTGGTGCATTTAGCGTCCGGTACCTTTTATTTTGTTACTGGTCACTATGGTGGGGCAAGGAGAAGGTTTGCGATGCAGGTTGTAAATGAACAGATTGACCCATGTAAGGTTCAACTGACGATCACCGTTGGTGAAGAGCATCTCGAGGGTTCTCGCAAGAAGGCTGAGCAACAAGCCATTGCAAAGGTGCAACTACCTGGCTTCCGCCGCGGTAAAGTGCCTGCACAAATGGCGCTCAAGTACGTGGATCCGGGTGCAGTTCGTCAGCGTGCTGTTGAGATGGCAGTCCCTGATCTCTACAAAGCCGCGCTTGAGCAGGAAGGTATTGTGCCGTTCCACGATCCTGAGTTCGAGTTTGTGGAATACCCTGAAGGTGGCGAGCTGGTCTTCAAGGCGAGAGTGCCACTGGCTCCCAGTGTTGTCCTCGGGCAGTACAAGGGGTTGGCTGTTGAGAAGCGTAACCTTATCATTACTGACGCCGATGTGACAGAGCAGGTCGAGCAGCTGCGTGCCCGTCATTCACAGTTTGAGGTTGTCGATGGTGCCGTCTCCCAGACCGGTGACATGGTACTGGTTGACCTTACGGCAACCGTCGAAGGCAAGGACCTTCCTGAACTTGCTGAGCCAAAGGCCACTGTTATTGAAATCGGACGTAACATCCCTGATCTGGATAACGGTCTGGTTGGACTCTCCGCAGGTGATGTCAAGACGATTGAGGCTATCTATCCGACTGACTTCCCGGATGCGACGCTTCAGGGCAAGAAGGCGACCTTCGGTATCACCGTTACTGAAGTCCGCCAGAAGAATCTCCCTGAGCTTACCGACGAGTTCGCTGCGAAGGCGCATCCTACGGCTAAAACCGTGGATGAGCTGTTGGTGGCAATCCGTGAGGGACTTACTTCATCATCTGATGAAATGTCCAACAATGAGCTGGATGTTAAGCTGGTGCAAGGCGCCGTTGCAAATGCAACTGTGCATTTTCCTGACATTCTACTTCGTGCCGAGGTTGAGGCAGAAGCACGTCAGCTTGAAGAGCGCCTTCGTGAGCAAAACATCACTGTCGAGCAGTACCTCTCTGCAACTGGCAAGACGGTTGAGCAGATCCTGGACGAAATGTCTGCAGGCGCACGTGTTCGCATTGCGAACAGCCTGACTCTGGCTCAGATTGCCCGTGAAGAGTCGATTACAGTCGATGATGCTGACGTTGATGCGCAGATCGAAGCGCGTGCTGTCGCAGCAAAGGTGAGTGCAGGCGCTGTTCGCAAGTATGCGGAGCAAAACAATACGCTCAATCAATACCGTGATCAGGCGATGACGCAGAAAATCCTTGCATTCCTTCGCTCAGAGGCAGTTGTCACAGAAAACTCCTACACCGCTGATGAAATGCGTGCTGCTAACGAAGCATCCACTTCCGTTGAAGCAGTTGCAACAGAAGCACCGGCAGAAGAGGCGCCTGCTAAGCCGAAGCGCAAGACCGCTAAAGCGAAAGAGGTCTCTGAAGATGCGGCGCCAGCCGCTGCTGATGCAGCTGCGGAAGCCAAACCTGCACCGCGTAAACGTGCCAAGAAGGCCGATGCTGACGCTGAGGGCTAGATAGTCCGACTGAATATTGGAGAAGTAATGCGATGCCTATAATTCCAAGTGTTGTTGAACAATCTGCCCGTGGTGAACGGTTCTTTGACATCTACTCAAGATTACTGAGGGATCGCATTATTTTTCTTGGAGATGCCATTGATGACACAGTGGCGAATATTGTTATCGCTCAACTCCTCTTTCTGGAGCGGGAAGATCGCAATAGGGATATAGAGCTCTATATCAACTCTCCAGGTGGGTCGGTCAGCGCAGGGCTTGCTATCTTCGACACCATGAATTTGGTTCAATGTGATGTTGCCACAATCTGCGTTGGACAGGCTGCATCAATGGGTGCGATTCTGCTTACGGGCGGCGCTAAGGGCAAGCGCTATGCGCTTCCACACTCACGAATCATGATTCACCAAGTGAGCGGTGGGACGCAGGGAACTGCGTCTGATATTGGCATTCAATACAAAGAAATGTTGAAGTATCAGGATCTTCTGGCAGGAATCTTGCAACGACAATCAGGGCAAGAGCTTGATCGAATCGTAAAAGACATGGATCGTGATTACTTCATGTCTGCGGAAGAAGCGACCGCTTACGGTTTGGTAGACCAGGTGCTAGTACGTTGATGTGATGTCGCCTTTCCGGGCTACATCGCTCAGGAAATGGGTTGTTTCATGGCACAGCGGAAAGATTGGGAATCAAACGATGATCGGTGCGTTTTGTGTGGAAAGCACCGCGATGTCGTTAGAAAGTTAGTCCTCGGTATTTATGGGGGCATCTGCACAGATTGTGTTTCCCTTTGCCTTGAAATACTTAAGTCGGATTCAAAGACAGCCGAACCTCTTGTTTCCTCCAAGGCGCTAAAGCCAAAGGAGCTGCACGCCGTTCTCGACCAATATGTGATTGGCCAAGACGCCGCGAAGCGGGCGCTCTCCATTGCTGTTTATAACCACTATAAACGGATCGATGCTCCAGCATCCGATGTGGAAATTCAGAAGTCAAACATTCTTCTGATGGGCCCGAGTGGCTCGGGGAAGACACTCCTCGCCCAAACCCTTGCGAAAACGATTGGCGTTCCCTTCGCAATTGCGGATGCAACTGCACTTACCGAAGCTGGCTACGTTGGCGAGGATGTCGAAAACATACTTCTCAGACTTATATCGGCTGCAGAGGCAATGGCATCGTCGCAGGATGAGGCTATTTCGCTCGCTGAAAATGGAATCATCTTTATCGATGAAATCGACAAAATTTGTCGCAAGCAGGACGGTCCGAGCATCACCCGTGATGTTAGTGGAGAAGGTGTTCAGCAGGCTCTGCTGAAGATTCTCGAAGGAACAGTTGCCAATGTTCCGCCTCAGGGTGGACGTAAGCACCCACAGCAAGAGTATCTCCAGATTGATACCAAGAATATTCTCTTCATGTGCGGTGGGGCATTTGATGGATTACAGGAAGCTATCAATAAGCGTCGGAATGTTCAGGGCATGGGCTTCCTCGCGGCGAATAATGACGTCCCGCAAAGCTTGCCATCGACAGAACTCGAACCTGAGGACTTTGTACGATTCGGACTTATTCCAGAATTCGTTGGACGCTTGCCTGTTATGTGTGGACTGGACGCTCTGGATGAAACAAGCATGGTTAGGGTTCTGCAAGAGCCTAAGAATGCTCTTATGCGTCAGTATGCACGTCTTCTCGAACTAGACGGCGTGACACTTACCGTAACCGAGGATGCTAAGCTTGAAATCGCCCGTAAAGCGATTACCCTGGGTACGGGAGCACGTGGTCTTCGAACAATCATGGAGCGGCTTCTTGGAGCATGTATGTATGACCTCCCTAGCCAAACCGATGTCAGTGAAGTCGTGATCACTTCCGGCTACGTGCTTGGGCAGAGTGAGCTTGAATATCGCTACAAGAATCAACAAGCTGCCTAACTACAATACTTATGTCGAAGCGGGGTACACCGATGTGTGTATCCCGCTATTTTTGTCTTCGTAGGATTGGAATTTTGTCACGACCTTCTTGTTCCCACAAGCAATCAGTATTGCGTCCTGATTGGTTCACTCTCAGCGTTTGATTGCGTCACGGCAGAAAAGAAAAATCCCCGTACACACCAACGATTCGAGAACCGAACGGTGTGACGAGGATTAGTTTTCGCAATCTGTTTGACTAGTGCGCCATAGCCCGCCTGCGCGCGCGCATTATCTGTACGGGCTTCTGATCTGCACATTGGACATCCACACGGACACCAGTACCATCAAGATGGTACGCAATATAAGGCACGTACTCAAACTCCAGATAATCTGCCCACGCTTCTCCGGTGTTTGATGCCTGTACGGCAGGCGTTTCTACTAAATGGATTCCCGCTGCGCGGTTACTCATCGGATAGACAAACACCTTGGGACCCAATCCGGTTGACCACTCAACGATGACACGATTCGTGGCAGGAGAGACCGCAAGGAACGGTTCCCATGATCGGACTCTCCAGCGCAGTGCATTGCCATCGATTTGTGGCAACGACACGGATACATGACCACTCATCAGGCCAACAACTCCACAGGGTTCTCCATGACGCGTTTGAAGGCCCCAAGGAACATCGCAGCATCGCTTCCATCGACAACTCGGTGGTCTGCAGAGAGTGTGACTTTCATACGCCGTCGTGCAACTATGGCTCCATCGACGACTGCAGGGACAGTCCGTGTACCCGATACGGCGAGAATGGCACCTTCACCAGGGTTGATGATTGCTGCGAAGTTCTCGACATCTGCGATTGCTCCCATATTGGAAATCGTAAATGTTCCACCTTGGTATTCGCTTGGCGCCAACTTACCACCACGGGCCTTCTCCGCGAGCTGCTTGACTTCACGGGAAATGTTGCGCACTGACAGTGAATCAACATTCCTGACCACCGGGACAATCAAGCCATCAGGTAAAGAGACTGCAACTCCGATATGGGCTGATTTCGAGATGATTCTTTGGTTATTGTCAAACTTACTATTGACCACGGGTACTTCAATGAGTGCACACGCGCTTGCCTTGACAATTAGGTCATTGACAGAGACCTTAGGAATCGATCCGCCGGCGTTTTTGTTCAACTGCTCGCGTGTGGTCAATAAGGCTTCCATATCCACCTCTACCGTTACGTAGATATGTGGCACTTGTTGCTTGGATTCTGTCAACCGCTTTGCGATTGTTCGACGCATCGCGTTGTAGTCCTGAACCTCAACTGCATTTGCAGCGGTAGCACCTGCTGTACCTGGAGTCGAGCCCGCAATTGCCGCTTGAACGTCCGCAGCCCGAATCGGTCCGGACGCCGTAATCGCGCTCAGATTGACATGATTCGCAGCTGCGATTGCGCGTGCCAAGGGACTTGCCTTGACGTGTGCAGTGTCGGTTGTCGTTTCAATGAGAACAGGCTCACCGGATACACTCGCAGAACCCCCAAGTCCCTCGGGGAGTGCACAAGCCAGCGATTCGCCGTACGGCTTCCATGACCCATCTGACGCGACAGCAGTTACAACAGCAGATTGAACCGACGCAGGAGGGGCAGGGGACGTTGGTTCAGCGGCAGCTGGTGTTGCAGGAGCCGTCGCAGCCACGGGGGCAGCATCCGCGGTCGGGATTGTCTTGTCGATATTCGACCCATCCCCAATGCGTGCAATGGACTTGCCAACAGGTACGGATACGCCGGCTGCATAACCAATCCACTCCAGAACGCCTGCGGTATCAGCGCCAACTTCGACATTTGTCTTGTCGGTTTCAACCTCAAAAACCGGGTCATCTGCTTTCACAGCATCCCCTACATTTTTGAGCCAGCGGACAATCTTGCCCTCTTCCATCGCATCGCCGAGCTTCGGCATAATGACATCTGCCATGGGGTTACCTTCCTAAAGTTCGCTTTGCTGCGATTACGATGTCATGCTCACTTGGGAACGATATGTTTTCCAAGTTACGTGCATATGGCATTGGGACGAAAGCTCCGGTCACGCGCTGCACCGGCGCATCCAAGTCATGGAAAGCTCGTTCAGCGATCTGGGCGCTGATTTCCGCCGCACAGCCGTAGAGTCCCCATTGTTCCTGTACGACCACTGCACGGTGCGTTTTCTTGATGGATGCAATTGGTGTAGCCATGTCCAATGGAAGCAGGGTACGTAAGTCAACGACTTCCGCAGAAATGCCTTCCTGAGCCAGAATATTCGCTGCTTTAAGACACTGAATGGTCATCGTGGAGTATCCAATCAGCGTCACATCAGTACCCGTTCTGAGAACATTTGCCTGCCCAAACGGAACGGTGAAATCCGGATCATCCGGTACTTCGCTAAGACCAGGAAGAATAGCGTCCAGAACATCCGGCTTCTCAAAGTACAAGCGGAGAGCTTCCATGACGATGACCGGATTTTCATCGCGCATCGCACTCTTGAGAAGCCCCTTCATGTCTGCGGGGGTCGCAGGAACGATTACTTTGAGGCCTGGTACATGTGCAAACAGAACTTCAAGACTTTGGGAGTGTTGTGCACTTAGCTGGCGACCGACACCGGATGGGCCACGAATGACCATCGGTACCTTGAACTGTCCACCAAACATGTAGCGAATCTTCGCGGCGTGGTTGATGACCTGGTCGTATGCAACCATGGCGAAGTCCATGCGCATCATTTCGCAGACCGGGCGGAGTCCTGCCATGGCAGATCCAATTCCCAGACCCAAAATGCCGACTTCTGAGATAGGCGTATCAACAACGCGCAACGGGCCGAATTCCTTTAGGAATCCACTCGTAACGCCCAATGTGCCAAGATACTGTCCTACTTCTTCGCCAACGATGAAAACGCGGTCATCGGCGAGCATTTCTTCACGAAGGGCGGATGTAATCGCATCCGCGTAGCGCAATCTAGCCATTATGCGTACACATCCTTAATAAGCTCACTTGGATCTGGGTATGGAGAATCATCAGAGAATTTCATTGCTGCCTCAGCCGATGCAAGCGCTCTGGCCTTAATGTCTGCAATCATCTCATCGGAAAGAAGGCCAGCCTCAATCAATTTTGCCTGAGCGAACTTGATTGGATCCTTTTCTTCCTTAGCACGTGCTACTTCTTCACGTGTGCGGTACGTCGACTGCGTTACAGGGGTATCGGCCGCGCCGTGTCCGTGATAGCGGTAGGTTTTGAACTCGACGAAAACGGGATGCGGATCGTCCTTCATTTCCTGGATGATCTGTGACATCTGCTCATGCACTTCGAAGATGTCTTGTCCATTGATCGTAACAGAGCGCATCGCAAAAGAATCGACGCGGCTCCTCAGGTTTTGATTCGCGTGACTGCGTTCGATGGAAGTTCCCATAGCGTAGCCGTTGTTTTCCAACGCGAAGATCACCGGGACTTTGTAGAGCTGTGCCATGTTCAAGGTTTCATGGAATGCACCCTGGTTCATCGAACCATCCCCAAAGAAACATGCACACACATTTTTCTGGTTTCGGTACTTGATTGCCCAACCTAGTCCGAGAGCAATCGGGACGTTTCCACCGACGATACCGTAGCCTCCGTAGAAGCCACGCGCAGCATCACAGATGTGCATGCTGCCGCCTTTGCCTTTGGAACATCCGGTGGCCTTACCGCAAATCTCTGCCATGACCTCACCGGGGTCCGAACCTGCAGCCAGCGCATACCCGTGGTCGCGATAGTGGCCGATAAAGCAGTCGCCAGCGGTCAAGTCCATACCACCAATCAAACCTACGGCGATTGCCTCTTCACCGGAGTACAAGTGCATATAGCCTCCCATTCCGTGGGCTGCGGCATTATTCCACTCTTTTCCGATTAGCTCTTCGAACTCGCGGATGAAAACCATCTGCTCATAGAAGCGGACATATTTCGTCAAATCTAGCGTAGGCTTCTTGGCCATCTGAACTCTCCGTTTCAAACCCGTCAAACTTACGGGCCGTCCCCGACAGGACAAACCGTGCGATTATACCTTTATCAGTACGTATTTTCCGTTATCCGGTTACCGCGCTGTAGGGCAGTTTTCATGTCAATCGCTTATGTAATGTTGTCTATGATTTCGAATTGATTGATTAACATCAACCATGTCACACACCAACCCTGGTTTAATTCGACATCGTTTCCCGTACCAATTTCAGGTGCACCTGCGGGATGCATCGCCAGCTTTACTTTCACTTCTTCGAGGTTCGGGATACCGCGCTGCAAGGTAGTTTTCATGTCTATCGCATCCGTAATGTTGTCTACGATTGCAGCTTGATTGATAACGCTAACCACGACACATGCCAAATCTAACCTGCATCGTCGTCGCTTTCCGCACCACTGGTAGGTTCACCTACGGGATGCATCGCCAGCTTTACTGTCACTTTTTCGATGTTCGGGATACCGCGCTGCAAGGTAGTTTTCATGTCTATCGCATCCGTAATGTTGTCTACGATTGCAGCTTGATTGATAACGCTAACCACGACACATGCCAAATCTAACCTGCATCGTCGTCGCTTTCCGCACCACTGGTAGGTTCACCTACGGGATGCAACGCCAGCTTTACTTTCACTTTTTCGAGAATAGTCGCATCCGGAGAATTCAGCACCAGCTGTGAAGTGTCATCGATGCTCTGAAGGACGGTTACGATGGCATCAACATTTTGTTCGATGCTGATACCGGCAATGCCACCGACGAGTAATCCCGCTGTCAGATTGTGTTTCCTTGCCAGCCTGAGCCCAGCCCGGTATGCGCCAACAAGGTCCGTAGCCTTTACCTTTTGTTTTGGGGAGTGGATTGGAACCCAGGCAACACGCTCTGACCCAATTCCCGTCCCGGATGTCTCTACCACTTGTCCAACTTTGGCATCCTTGCGACTTTCGAGGATTGCGCGTACATCTTTCCGCAGAAGCTGTTGCGGAGGTCCCGACAAACCAGTCCACTCGGATAGCCGTGTCAGCGTCGGGATAATCCATATCCCGATGCCCTTAACTGCGGGGAGGGGACCAATATGCATCCTGATGGTGCACCCACCGACAACGCCCGACCAATACTCACGACTGGATTGCTGGCGATGTCCACTCGCAATGGATACTCCGGTGGCGATGGCAATCATGGTAGCGTTGATAACAATCGCGACTGGGGCAAGCGGTTTTCCCTTTGCTGCCATAAACATCGTAAAGTACGATCCGGTTACACCGAGGAGTCCCAGAAAGACTCCTGCCAGCGTCAGCTTCATCCCGGTTAACCAGAAGCGCTTGACCGCCTGACCGTATGCAATAAACCCTAATAGAAGAATTACGGCATAGCCACCGAACAGTGTGTCATTCAAGACTTAGTGCTCCCTGCTTTGCGGATCGCGTCCGCTACATGTTCCACCCAATAGTCAACCTGGTCCTGTGAACGTGCCTCGACCATTACACGAACGGTTGGCTCTGTACCGCTGGCACGCACAAGGATGCGCCCATTTCCCCTTAGGGCAGAGTCTGCCTCGGTGATGACAGTCTGAACCGCAGCTGAACTCTCCCAGGCGTGCTTGTCAGCAACCCGGAGATTGAGCAGACGCTGGGGATATGGCACGATTTCATCTATCCAGTTCGCAACGGTCGTCCCTGTTCGCTTGAGAATACGCAGGCATTGCAGTGCAGCCAGGATGCCATCACCTGCTGGAGACAAGTGATGCAACAGAATATGCCCACTTGGTTCACCGCCTATGGTAGCGCCTGATTGCCGCATCAATTCGGCAACATTTCGATCACCGACGGCTGATCTAAGGAGTCTGATTTCCGATTTGCGCAGCCGGTCATCCAGTCCAAGATTACTCATCACCGTTCCTACGACCGCATCTACAGGCTTACCATCGTGAAACTTGGACAGCTCTGCGTTCATCAGGATCTGATGATCGCCCGTAAGTATTCGTCCCCGGTGATCGCACAACAGAACACGGTCCGCATCGCCATCAAATGAGATACCAAGATCGTAGCCAAGCGATTGAACCATCTCAACGAGCTGTCCAGTGTGTGTTGAACCACAGTCTGCGTTTATATTGTCGCCATCGGGATCAATGCCAATGCAATGGATTTCCGCGCCCAGGTGTTCAAAAATCTCAGGAGCAATGTGTGATGCAGCCCCGTTAGCGCAGTCGAGAATAATGCGTAGACCATCCAGACGGTCGCCGGACATTGACTGAAGCAGGTCATCTACATACTGACGGACCGTATGTGATGCAGAGATCAGCCTGCCAATTGCGTGACCTGACACTCTGGGGCGTGTTTGCCAAACTCGGCATTCGTCGGCAATCAGCTCCTCAAGTGCATCCGGTAACTTACAGCCATCAGCACCAAAGAACTTAATGCCGTTATCCGGTGCCGGATTATGAGATGCGGAAATGACGATACCGGCTGCGGCACCCGTTGATCTCGTGAGAAAACTGACTCCTGGTGTAGAAATGACACCAACCGACCAGACATCGCGCCCCTGTGACATCGCTCCGGCAGCAAACGCACATTGGAGAAGACCTGCGGAGCGACGGGTATCTGTGCCAACCACGAAATGCGCAGCAGAGGGTACTTGCCGCGCCGCAGCTGCTCCCAGTGCTGTCGCCACCTCCACCGTCAATTCGACGTTGGCCAGGCCACGAACTCCATCCGTCCCAAACAGCGCATCCATGCTTTAGTTCCTATCTCTCACGTACATTCAGCCTTACTCCAACCATCATGGAGGCACCAGAAGCTACCGTGGTCCCAACAGGGGGTTTAACCTGCCGTTGTATGGTGGTGGATTTCCCGATGCCATCCAAGGGGACATCCACTGTCACATTTTGAATTGCTGACAGGGCTTCTGCAGTACCAACAAGCTTTACCGTGGACGGTGTGACGACATACCCTTCGAGCTGCGCTCCGTCTTTGGGAGCGCCTGAAAGGTTACAGGACACAACGACGACTTTTGACTGCAGGCCAGCTGCTGGTTTACTGTCAGGAATAGGCAGAACGGTCAGGGGTTCTACGACCTCTCCATCCGCATCAAGGACTTCATACCGCGGCGCCCCGCTCTGGAGCGAAAGAGCGCTTCGTCTGATGGTGATACTTTTGTCAACCAGCTCCTTCGCGCCTTCAACGAACATGTACTCAATTATGTCGCTCGAGTCAACGCTTTGGATGGCCAGTTTCTTCTTGGCTGAGGCGCTTAGCAGAACTACCATTGTTGGGGGAGCATCAACGGTTACTTCACTGTTCAACTCCGGTGGCAAGGTCACTATCAAAGGAATCCTGTTTCGACCTGCCGTAGCCCGACGTCCATCCGCTTCGAGGCGAAGGCTTGATTTCAAATCTGCGATGACCCGCTCGCTGCCCCGTAAGTGGATTACGACTTCAGGCAGGACCATGGGGGATGCCAGTCCGGTTCTGATCCCTGTGAGCACTGGTCGGATCGACAAATCGCGTTCAACCGGCTGTGTACCGGGAGTCTTTGCAGCAAGATATAGGAGCACGGTAAAGCCGGCTGCGAGCAGCTTTAGCCAGGCGTTCCTCTTAATCGCATCAACCAGAAAGGCAATCATCGGTTCGCACCTTTGCCTGGCATAGTCCATGGTTTGCGGGATGGAGACTTTTGAATACCGAGGCGTTCCATCAGCCGGACACGCAGGGCATCAGCAGACAGTCCCCGTATCAGTCGCCCGCTTTCAGCGATCGAAATGGTGCCGGTCTCCTCCGAAACGACTACAACGATCGCATCGGATTGCTCACTTGCACCAATGGCTGCCCGGTGACGCATGTGAACGTTGGCTCCAATGTTCGGAGCATCCGAGATTTGCAGGGTACAGCCTGCGGCAAGGATGCGTCCCCGGTGAATAATCACTGCACCATCGTGGAGCGGAGTTCCATGCTCAAAGATGGTATTCAATAACGCACTATTGACGTTTGCATCCAGTCGGGTTCCCGTGCTTGCAACATCTTCGAGAGGCGTCTCGCGCGAGATGAGTATCAATGCACCTGTCTTTCGGGATGAAAGCATGCTGGCCGCGGCAACAACATTGTCGACGGTCTCTATGGACTCCGTCGTTTTGGTGGGGGCGTAGTTGCCGCCCCAGAATTCCCAGCGACCAAGGCGCTCCAGAACATCGCGCAATTCCGGGTAGAAAAGAATCACAATCGCCACGGGACCGAGTGGAACAAACTGGCGGAGAATCCAAGCGAGCGTGATAAGACCGAGGCGTTCCGCAGAGAGAAGCAGCAAAAAGAAAATGCCAAGGCCAATCAGGATTGGCCATGCTCTGCGTCCCTTCGCCAGCAAAATGACCCGGTACAACACATACCAAACAAGCAAGATATCGACGATGGTAAGTAACCATGTCTGTGTTATGCGTATACTTGGGAGGAGAGCGGCTGGATTCACGATTCTGCTGCTATGAGTATATGGCAAAGCGGATGGGCTTGCGGGGGAACAATGGGAACGCGACGGATTTACTGTGACTATGCGGCGAGCACCCCGATTTCATCGGATGCGGCGAGTGCCATGCGCATGTTCCTTGAATCACATGGTCCCGGAAACGCCAGCTCACTTCACCTTGATGGACGAGTGCTTCGCGAACAACTCGATGGTGCACGTGACCGTGTTGCGACGATGATTGGCTGTGCCTTCAAAGAGCTGCTGTTCACAAGCGGCGGGACCGAATCTGACAATCTTGCGATACTGGGTGCTATCCTTTCCCGGCGTGACAGTGGCCGTAATGGCATTGTAATCGGTGCCACCGAGCACCATGCGGTCATGGATGCGGCACATTTCGCACAGACATATTTAGGCGCAGAAGTCCGTATCGCGCGTGTCGATTCCGCGGCACGTATTGATTTGAATCATTTGGAGTCGCTGCTTGATGACCGTACAGCCGTTGTTTCCATCCAGCATGCAAACAACGAACTGGGGACCATCCAACCTGTTCAGGAAGCTGCGAAATTAGCTCACCACATGGGTGCCTGGTTCCATTGCGATGCTGTTCAGACTCCCGTTACCGTTCCGTTTGCTGTCTCCGACCTTGACGCTGACCTCGTGACTGTTTCCAGTCACAAAATTTATGGCCCGGCGGGTGTGGGTGGACTCTATGCGCGTGTACCATTCCAACCCACCCAAGTCGGTGGCACCCAGGAGCGGGGATTGCGGGCAGGGAGTGAGAATGTCCTCGGTATTGTTGGCTTTGGCGTGGCCGCCGGCTTAGAAGTCAACCGCCGAAAAGCCGGACGAACCGAAATAGAGGAGGTATCACGTAGCGTCCGCAACCTACGACATGAGCTCTTCAAGTATCCCGCCGTAACCATTAATACGCCGCCTGAGGATGCAATTTCCACCATGCTGCACATAAGTGTTGAGGGCAGGACAACTGAAGATTTACTTCTTTTGTTAGACCGTAAGGGGATATCCGCGAGCGGTGGGGCAGCGTGTGCAAGTGGTGCGGTAGAACCAAGCCATGTTGTCAAGGCGTGCGGCTGGTCGACAGACCGTCAAAACGGAGCGCTAAGGTTGTCGTTTGGCATCGGAACGACGGATGACGATGTTCACTACGTCGCGGAAACCATCGGTTTACTCGCCAGTAGAGGATAAACGAGTCTGGCACCATTCGCATAAGCCAATGCAGACATCGCGGGTTTTCCAGGGGGCTGAAGTACCGTTATCACATAATCGGTGGTCCGGGTTGCCACAATCAGACCAGCTTTACATGTGCCACAGATTGTCCCAGGTGATGCAGCACTGTCGGTCTCTGTTGGATAGCCGCTGTGAACTTTGACCAGCTTGTCTCCAATCATGACCGATGTACCCGGTCGCTTACTGTATGCCCTGACCTGTCTGTCGATATGGCCACTAGTGGAGTGCGAAAAGTCCAGGTAGCCATCCTCGCGTGTCAACATGTGTGCATAACAGGCATCTTCATGCACTTGATTCCGCTCGCTGATGGACATATCCCGCAGACAGCGAAGCGTTTCGAGCATCAATGGCGCACCAAGCGTTGCAAGCTCCGTTTCCAGCGAGTCGGCATCATGGTGTGGCAGAATTTCCACGATGGTTTCAAGGAGAACGGCACCCGTATCGAGCGTCTTCTCCATGCGCATCGTGGCAACACCCGTATGTGAATCACCGGATGCCAATGCCCGGTGGATTGGTGCAGCACCCCGCCAGCGCGGAAGCAATGATGCATGCAAGTTAATGCCACCATGAATGGCGGAGTTTAGGATCTTGGTTGAGAGAATTTGTCCGTAACTGACGACCACTAAGGCATCAGCAGCTATCGCAATCACTTGGTCTGCAATGTGGCGCAAACGCTCAGGCGTTTCAAGCGGCAATCCAAGCTCGGTCGCGGTCGCTGAAACAGCAGATGGCGTCATTTTCATCCCGCGTCCCGATGGTCGATCAGGCTGTGAGACAACCAAGGCTATGTCAATGTCGTTTGCCTGTGCCAAAAGTCTGAGTGTGGGTACGGCAAATGGGCTTGTGCCCATAAAGATAATCCGCACGTACTAAAACTCGTCCTCGTGGTCATCGGATGAAATGATACGGATATCTTCTCCAGATGCACGGTCTGTAATCAAAATGCCATCGAGGTGGTCAATTTCGTGACAAAGGATACGTGCTTCAAGCTCTGTGGCACGGATAAAAATTTCGTTGCCGTTAATGTCCTGAGCCTTGACCGAGATCACATTTGGCCTTCGGATACGCGCTTTAATCCTCGGTAAGGATAAACATCCCTCGCTTGGCTCAAACTGCTCACCCCGTTGCTTGATGATTACCGGATTGACGACCACTGTCGGCCCGTTACCTGCATCGTAAATCAGGAATCTCTTGCTGATACCAATCTGGGGGGCCGCAAGCCCGCATCCGTGTGCACGGTACATCCGGGGAACCATGCTGAGAGCCGTTTCTTTGAAGGCAGCATCAAATTCCGTCACAGGTTCGGCAACGCGCTTTAAGAGCTCCCATCCTGGAGTCTCATCGACTTTAAGGATTCCAGTGTCATCAAATGGCACATCGTAAGGGTCAGAGGAGGCTGATTTTGTGCTCCTGACGCGGTTAGTTGCTTCTCCCATATCGCCTAAAATAATACCACCGCAGGGATATCAGGAGCGTATACTGACACCGGCGGATGCCAAGAAACATGCGGTTTGGAGTGTCGAAGTTATGGACTGTCAGGTTGTTTGGAGTCAGGTGGCCCCCATTGCGAAGCGTGTCGCGCTCGCACCGGCTTTTTTCCGTGCTCTTGAACGAGCGGTTCCTGTAGCCCTTGATGGTAATGTACTCGTCATTGGGCTGGATTCAACCGTCGATGGAGCGCTTCAAGGCGCTCTGAACTCATCCGATAACCTGAACATTTTACACAAGGCGTTTCGTGATGTTACGGGTATCGCCGATGGCATCGTCCGCGTTATCGAAGGCACGACCGCAGTAGACTGGGCGAATGCGAAGGCGCGCGATGCCGCAGCTCTCGAGATGGCGGCCCGCCAGCAAGCACGTGCAAAACCTGCGGCATCCAGTGCTGGTTGGGATCAGGCAATTGATGTTGTTTCCGGCTTGTGGCAGCAGTGCGATAACAGAACAAGTCCGGTCGCTAAGGCTAAATTCGTGCTGGCGGCAATTGACCATGTCGTCAATATCGTAGGCTCAGAGGGGCTCAACTCGGATGCTGACAACCGCTCATTACAACGGGCAGTTGAACGAATCGCATCCTGTGCACAAATTGATGCGGTTTACGTTGCTGCTGAAGTGCTCAAGCGTATCTAAATCGGTGTAAGACCGGCGTTTGCTATGCTAGAATCTGCCCATGTCTGGATTTGTACCTGCAAACGTTCGGTCCATCGTTGCTACTGACTGTGGTTCCACCACAACTAAAGCCATCCTAATCGAAAAGCAACCCGATGGGGTGTATCGTCTCGTATCGCGCGGCGAGGCACCGACGACGGTTGAGGCTCCATTTGATGATGTTACCGTCGGGGTTACAAATGCCCTGACCGAGCTACAGGATCTCACCGGAAAGCAGATACTGGACCCTGCAGGGAAACCGATGACTCCAGCACAATCAGACACAGTCGGTGTTGACTTGTACTTGTCGACATCCAGTGCCGGTGGTGGACTCCAAATGACCGTCGCAGGCGTCGTGCGCGAAATGTCCGCTGAGTCGGCTGAGCGTGCGGCTCTTGGCGCCGGTGCGATTATCATGGATACGTTGGCCATTAATGATGGCCGAAAAGACCACGAAAAAGTCGAACGCATTCGTGCACTTCGCCCGGACATGATTCTGATGTCCGGCGGGACAGATGACGGTAATGTTGTCCCGCAAGTCCAGGAAATTGCTGAGATTCTGCGCTCCGCAGACCCCAAACCACGACTTGGCGTCGGTTTGAAGCTACCGGTTATATTCGCTGGCAGTGAGAAAATGCGACCTGCCGTCAACGATACGCTGGGGGACACGGTCGATGTCCGTACGGTTCCAAACCTAAGACCTACCATGGCACGTGAGAACCTCGGACCTGCCCGTGAAGCTATCCACGAACTCTTTCTCGAGCATGTGATGCAACAGGCTCCCGGCTACGGAAAGCTAACGACATGGACCAGCTCTGGAATCATGTCAACGCCTAACGCAGTGGGCAAAATCATGGAAGAGATTGCACGTCAGCGCAAGATTTCCATTCTTGGCGTCGATATTGGCGGCGCGACCACCGATGTCTTCTCTGTCTTCAAAGGCATCTATAACCGTACCGTTTCCGCAAACCTCGGAATGAGCTACTCCATATGTAATGTTCTCACCGAGGCGGGACTGCCTAATATCAAGCGATGGTTGCCTTTTGAAGAAAGCGATGCCTATATCCGCAATCAGCTACGTAATAAAATGGTGCGCCCGACAACCATCCCGCAGGATTTGCGTGACCTGCAAATCGAGCAGGCAGCCAGCCGCGAGGCTCTGCGATTGGCGTTTGAGCATCACAAGTCCCTCGCCCGCGAAATGGTCGGTGTACAGCAACAGCGTGACATCAGCGAGATCTTCGAGCAAAAGGCCAGCGGATCAACGCTTGTGGACATGTTTGAGCTCGACATGCTCATTGGAAGCGGTGGTGTACTTGCCCACGCTCCAAAACTGGCACAAACAGCCTTGATGATGATGGACGCCTATGCGCCTCAAGGGCTCACCACGCTTGCGAAGGACTCCATCTTCATGATGCCCCAGCTTGGTATTCTTTCCACATTGCTTCCAGAAGCGGCGACGGAAGTGTTCGAAAAGGACTGTCTGATTCGTATCGCTGACTGTCTCGCGCCCGTTGGCACAGCCAAGGCTGGGGAAGAGTGTTTTACCGCTGTCATCGATGGACAATCGCACGTCGTCCCATTTGGAGAAATCGTCCTGGTTCCGATGGAAGCCGGAAGGACAGTGGAAGTCGAGTGTAAACCCGGCAAATCCTTTGACTTTGGCGATGGCAAGGGACGCTCACGGACTTATACGGCGGTTGCCGGTGAGATTGGTCTGGTTCTCGATGGACGGGGTAGGCCGATTGTCATTCCGGTCGAAGATGCGGATCGTGCGGCAACGATGCGCCGGTGGCTTGAAGCCATGGGGCTGAGTAGCTCCTAAAACACCTGCAATTACACACAAGATATACCGACTATTGGGTCGTGGGTATTCTGCATAAAGTTAGACAGGCGTATCTGATTGCGCGGGGAAACTGGGCATTACGCGGTTGCGTCAGGCCATTTTCCCGCGTGCAAGTTGAGGGCAGACTTCTCGTTCGCAATCGCAGGCGCATTACGATTGGTAACCGATTCCGCGTACTCGCTGCGCATGTCGCAGTCGAGCTGGGCGCTGGTGAATATGGACGCATCACCATTGGTGACAATACATTCATAAACTCTGGAACCAGCATCGGCAGCCTTGCATCAGTGACAATAGGAAACAACGTCGCTATTGGAAACTACGTTCTCATTCTGGATTCCGATTATCACAACCCGCTCGATCACACAAAGCCTGGAGCTAAAGCCCCCATTACCATTGGTGATAATGTCTGGATCGGCGCACGCTCGACTGTACTAAAGGGAGTCACTATCGGTCAGCATGCTGTGGTCGCGGCAGGGGCCGTTGTGACCAAAGATGTGCCAGCGTATGCTTTTGTCGCCGGCGTTCCGGCCAAAGTGGTCCGATTCCTTAGCGTCGAAGATGACACTCCTAAGAACAACCCACATTCCACGGTGCCTTCCTGAGAATCAATGTCATCGGACAGACTCCTGTGATCGCATCCAACAGTAACCCAAATGCAGGCAGACAGGCTAAGTAATACCACTCTGGATGACCTGTAAAGCCCATTGTCAACGCTGTTGTCAGCATGATTGCTGCAACGAAATGTGTTTGACGGCGAAGCTTTGTTTCTGTAGATGCATTCATTGTATTGTTTTCCTTTTCGATCGGAAGACCAGCACGCATCCACGCACTTGTTCCTCCTTCAACATTGACGAGTCTTTGAAAGTCCCGGCTCATCACTTCGCATGCAAGCTGACTTCTGCCGCCACTCTGACAAATGACCGCAACCGTCGTCTGTGACGGTACTGTGTGCAGATACAGTCTCAGCGCTTCACCGCGCAGATTCAAAGCGGATGGGACATGTCCTCGACGAAACTCACCCGCAGTCCTTACATCAATGAGGACCATGTCCTTCGTTTGCTCCATCCACTGGCTTAGCTCAGAAACGGAAATGGTTTTCTCTGTCATCGGGTGCTCCTCGTACATCGCTTAAGAGGAATGTGAGTATCGAAAAGGATTCAAATCTGAAAAGTATTTCTTACGTACAGACATCTCTAGTGATTAACTACCACTCAAGAGGTTGTTTATTAATCCGCTGAACCCTTTTGTATGGATGTAACCCTCTGTCCTAACAGTAAGGCACATGCATGGACGATGTGCTGATGAGATTAGGAACAGAACAGTGATGGAACGAGCTGAGAAACAGTTGTACGTGTGGGCTGGTGCATCGATGTTGGCAAAAGTAGTCACGATAAGTGCGCTTGCCTCGCTAATGGTTGTGGTTTCCGGATGCAACACAAATAAGCCGGTCATTGAAAAGGTGGGAGAGAACGCTCCGGAAATAGCTGTCAGCACCAGACAGGTTTCTGAAGAGATGGTAAGTGTCATCAGGGAACTGCCGGGAATGACGAGCAGCGAATTCCACTCGGTGATCTCTGCCAGCACGACCGGGCGGGTCGTGGCCGTCAACGTAACCGATGGTACCTCTGTAATCCGCGGGCAAGATTTGGTGCAGCTCGATGCCCGGCACCTTATTGCCGGAAAGCAAGCTGCCATCGGCTCTCTGGGGCGCACCCGGGCAGAGGTGTCAAAAGCCGCAGCTGCTCTTGAACTGGAGAAAGCAACCAGTTTAACCCGGGTGCAGGATGCCGAAGCTACTCTTGCGGCTGCCAAGGCATCCCTCGCAATCGCAACAGAGCGACGGAGCATCACGGCAGATGGCGCGCGAACGCAGGAACTTGCACAGGCACGCAGCGCTGTTGTTCAAGCAGATGCATCCGTAAAATTGGCCAAACTTGAAAATGATCGGATGCGCGGACTCCTGCAAGCAGGTGCCGTACCCCAGCGGGACCTTGATCGCACCGCAGTAGCACTGGAGCAGGCAACAGCTCAAAGTAACATCGCCAAACAGCAGCTTGCATTGCTCGAAGAAGGAGCGCGACAGCAGGAACGCAGTGCAGCGTCGCAGGCCGTCATTGCGGCCGGTGCCGCTGTCAGGCAGGCAGAAGCAGGAGTTGCCGCAGCGAAAGCCGCTCTCAAGCAAGTTCTGTTGCGTCAGGCAGATGTCGCTGCGGCAAATGCTGCAGTCATCAGTGCACGGGCAAATGTTGCTGATGCGGATGTTGCACTTGGAGATGCATCCGTTAAAGCACCTTTCAATGGAAGGGTCGTAAAACGACTCGTTGATCCAGGAATGATGGCAGCTCCCGGAACACCACTGATTGAACTTGATGGTGGACAACCCAGCTTTGATGCCGAGGTTCCAGAAGCGATGATTCGTCAGTTCAAACCCGGAGATAGAGTCAGTCTGGCGATTGCAACGCTTCAGCCAAAGGAACTTTTGGCCACCGTAACACAGATAACGCCGCAGGCCACCGGTGCATCCCACTCCTACAAGGTCCGAATGGCTTTACCTGGCGGCGTGTCGTCAATGAGCGGACTATATGGGACCGCGCGTATCACGCTCTCAAAGCGTAATGCCATTTTGGTGGATGAGTCATCCGTCCAGCGTCGGGATGGCCTAAGTTACATCTATATAGTCACCCCTGAAGGGCTGGTACAGTCCCGGGTTGTAACCCTTGGCACCTCGATCAATGGACGGTATCCCGTTACGTCCGGTCTTGCCCCGGGCGATGTCATTGTGAGCGAGCTCGTTCCCGGTTTGATGGATGGTGTGCGTGTACTTGGAGGCAAGCAATGAGCCGGGGCATTGCTGGCAGACTCGCCAGCGCGTTTGTCAACAGTAAGTTGACTCCACTCCTGATCCTTGCCAGTCTGGTGATGGGAATATTTGCGGTAATCCGTACTCCACGGGAAGAGGAACCGCAGATCATTGTCCCGATGGCAGATGTTCTGGTCCAGTTTCCCGGAGCTACAGCAAAAGAAGTCGAGCAGCGTGTGACATCGCCGCTGGAAAAGCTGATCTGGGAGGTCCCAGGCGTTGAATATGTGTACTCGACATCCGAGAATGGACGTTCGATGGTTGTCGTACGCTTTCTCGTCGGCCAGGAGCAAGAGAAGGCATTTGTAAGGCTTCGGGAAAAGATTGCCGGTCATGCCGACCTGATGCCGGTAGGTGTTACCCAACCCATTATCAAGACGCATTCCATTGATGATGTAGCTGTATTGGCGCTGACACTCCACTCAGAGACAGCATCACCTGTCGTACTCCGTCAGGTTGCGACTCGTGTGGAACAGGAGCTGAAGTCGGTTCCTGATGTTGCAGAAACACTGATCACTGGCGGTCAAAAACGCGAACTGAGAATTAATGTAAACAAGTCCGTCCTTGCTGGATACGGGCTCGATATTGCAGAAGTCACTTCGGCACTGCAGCGGACGAATCAGGAACTGGAGCTTGGGAGCTATTCGGAACAGTCCAAGAGTGTGCTTTTGCGCGCAAATGGGTACTTCCGTTCGGTTGATGACATCCTGGATGTCAAGCTCACATCAGTGAATGGACACGTGGTGGCTGTACGCGATATCGCAACGGTCACCGATGGCCCAGCCGAGGCTGTCAGTTATGTGCTTTTTGGAAATGGAGCAGCATCCAGGACATCAACACGGCAAAACAAAGTCGAAAACGCTGTAACGATTAGTGTGGCAAAGCGGCAGGGAGTCAACGCCATTGATGTCGTCCACGGTGTGATGGCAAAGGTTGAGCGCCT
>CAZSGJ010000031.1:19524-28526 GCA_964606305.1 uncultured Armatimonadia bacterium | reverse complement strand
TAACCGCGCGCGGAATCTAATATCGCTTGTCCGTTGGCCCTTGACCCGGCGTAGCCAGCTGATTCAATAATTTAAATATTTCTCCAGCGAGTACTTGGGCAGCCGGATTGTCTTGAAACAAATCTGGATGAATCGCGAGTGCAAGCGTTCGTCGTGCCTTAAGCATCGCGGCTCGGGGAAGTCTTGCCGCTGCTACATTTAAGTCTTCTGATCCTGCCGCGGGCGCCATTCCCCTGCCCTTTTGAGCGGCAGCGCGTAAGCCAGCCTGAAAACCTTCTGCATAAACACTATCTCGATCAGCCACAGCCGACTCTGCCTTTTGTTCCGCTGACTTTGCAGCCTGTGACTTCTCCGTGCCATCCAATAAGAGCTCGTCGATACGACGAACCGCACGGCTCAACTCAATCTGGAGACGACGATTCTCCTTGACCACTTCAGTGCGTTCCTTACGAACACTTTCTAACTCCCTACGGACTGTATTTAGCTCACGGGTTGAAACGGGTCTACTGGAATGCTGATCTCCATGGGTTCCAATGCGATCCCGTAAACCTTCAATTCTGTATAGGGATGCTCTTGAGATTCCGCTATGGTCGGCAACGTCCTGAATGGTGAATGGAACACCTGTTGCTCGTAAGGCGCGAACAGAGTTATCGACTTTTGCGGTGAGGTCGGTAATGGACTGTGGTTTTGGGCCTCGACGGCGACCGGACACTTGCGTTTGCATCAGTACTACAATACCAGTTTGAGCGTTGCCAGACTGATGTTGGGCTAATAGAATGCCTTATGCCTCAAAAAGTCAAGTGGTACACATCGTGGAAGGATGCTGTTGCCGACTCAAAACGAACCCGCCGGCCAATCCTGATTGATTTTTATGCTGACTGGTGCACGTACTGCAAGAAGATGGATAAAGAAACAATCCCAAATCCATCCGTGCAGGCTGCACTCTCAAAAGTAGTTTGTGTTCGCCTAAATACGGAACGTGAAGGCAGAGAACTTGCATCAAAGACTGGTGTGGGGACACTCCCGACTTTTTTGCTCACAAATGCAAGTGGTGAGCCAGAAGGACGAATTGAGGGTTTTTCTGAAGCTGCTCAGTTCAGTGCCACGGTTGACAGTCTTGTCTCAAACTACGGAACCGCAGATAAGCGTGTTGCGATGGCAATTTCCGCTGGCAAAGTCACGCCTTCAGTAACCAATTTGTTGAAAGACTTACTGGTGAAACGTCAACTTGGTGCTGCGGCAAAGCTAATCACTGGACTGGATAAGGGGCGACAGCCTGTTTTTCCGGTAGAGGCTTACTTCACCCTTGGACAACTTTTCCTGCAACAACAATCTGGTGCCAATGCGCGGCGCTTTTTAGATCGTGGTCTATTGCTCAAAATGACCGGACAACAGCGGGGTGCTGGGTTGTTTATCAAAGCATTGACCTATTATCAGGAAAAGAACTTTAAAGCAGCAATCGCCGGTCTTCAATTGGTCATCGATAATCCAGGGACAGAGGCTGCGCTCGTTACGAATGCACGCTCAGGAATCGCTGACATTCGATCAAAAATGAAATAGAGCGCCATCCTATTTTGAACAGTGGCGGTGTTACAATTCGTTGTCATGATTTCGATTAATCCAACCAACGTCTATCCGTTTCTCTCCGCACAGCTGATTCAGCAACAAAATGCGCGTGTTAGCGCCGCCCATGAGATGCTGATCTCTGGCTCTGGTCCGGGTAATGACTTCATTGGTTGGCTCAATCCCAACGAAGTCGCGCCGAATGCTCTCCTCGACGAAGTTGTGGCTACTGCAGCGCACCTTCGTACATTTGCCGATAAGCTTGTTGTCGTCGGAATCGGTGGTTCCTATCTCGGGACACGCGCAGTCGTTGATGCCTTGTCAGTAAATCCTGACTCTGTCACATACGCTGGTCAGAATGTTTCTGCCGCTTATCACGCACGGCTCATCAAGACACTGGACCAGGATGACTACGTTGTCAACGTTGTCAGTAAGTCCGGTACGACGACCGAACCGGCGGTTGCCTTCCGCGTGATACTGGATCACTTAGTCAGAAAGTACTCTACTTCGATATCCGAGCGTGTTGTCGCTACCACGGATAAACATCGCGGAGCACTGAGGCAACTGGCTATACAAAATGGATACAAAACCTTTCCTATTGAAGATTCCATTGGTGGACGCTATAGCGTCCTCTCCCCTGTTGGTCTGTTGCCTATCGCATTCGCTGGAATTGACATCCACGCACTCGTTAAGGGCGCCTCTGACATGTATGCGCTTTGTAATCAAACCGACCTCTCTCGAAATCCGGTTCTCTGGTACGTAGCGACACGCAATATGTTAATGCAGAAAGGGATTAACATTGAGGTTCTTGCTTCCTTCGAGCCACGTCTCCATTTCCTACTCGAATGGTGGAAACAACTATTTGGCGAGAGTGAAGGGAAGAATGGGCTTGGGTTGTTCCCTGCCAGTGTTGAGTACACGACGGATTTGCACAGCATGGGACAATACATGCAGGATGGTCGTCGCTTTGTGATGGAAACGTTCCTGCGAGTTGAAAGTGGAGAGCCAGATCTGCTGGTACCCGATGGCAACCCGGTTGACGAGCTTTCCTATTTGGTTGGACGTGGGCTATCTGACATAAATGAAGCCGCCTGGAAGGCAACTGCCACAGCACATGCAAATGGTGGAGTGCCGAATTTAACCCTGAATATTCCAACGCTGGATGCCTATCATTTAGGTGGATTAATATACTTCTTTGAACGTGCATGTGGCATCTCAGGCTACCTTATGGGTGTAAACCCATTTGATCAACCTGGTGTGGAAGATTACAAACGCGGGATGTTCAGCTTGTTAGGCAAGCCTGGAGCAGCCATAGGCGATAATGATCGACCAGAGGCCACGTACATTCAGTTTGGATAACCAGTGAACCTGTCGTTACAAATATTCTCGGGAATCGCATACTTTTTTGCAGCTGCCGTAGCCGCATATCTCTATCATCGCCAGGAAGAGCAATCAAAGCAAAGTCAACTCGCTAAGGTATACCTGACAGTTACACTTGTCCTTTGCGTTTTGGCATTCATGCATTTAATGAATCTGGGTGGTGATGTAGCCGACAATGTGCGGATGGTTGCAAAACAAGGCGGATGGTACGGCGACAGACGGCCAATGCAGGCGAAACTGATTCTCTTTGTAACCGGTGTTAGCACCGTTGGCTTAGTGGGATTGTTGATTAAATTCAAGCGAGTTATCGTTCCAGTAATGCCTATTGTTCTCACATTAGCGGCGTGCCTCGTGTTTACGATGATAAAGACGATAAGTCTTCACCAAATCGACGGAATCCTGGCGAAGCATGTCGGTCCGGCCCGCCTTGGCGCATGGATTCACCTAGCTCTCTACACATCAGTCGTGGTGTCGCTCCTGGCAAAAGTTAAGTCAGGTCACGGCCTTCAGAATCTACGGCTTGCACGCTAATTGCCAGCAATACCGACCCGTAGTTTTGCTCCGCTTTGGTTTTCCAAATCGGCTATAGCTTGCTCGACTATTGAACTTAATGCGGATATGTGCGCTCCACTTCGCGTTCGGTAACTTACATTGTCGACAACCAACGTGACAAAAAGATAAAGGAAGCGGTCGCTGCCTGTAGCATAACAGCACATACTCTGGTGGAAGTACTCGTTTATCTGAGCCTTGAAGTACCTCTCAACAGTTATCTCTCTTCGTGTATCGACGGAGTTGAGATGTTCGAAGACCAATGTGCCCAGCTCTTTTTTAGCTGATTCTGTGTAAACCAATACAGTGCCCTGACCGCTAACAGACAAGATATCCTCTGCCTCGATAGGTGTCTGCCCCAGTCTTTGACCCATAACGCGTGAAACAGCGTGCAACGGAAACATTTGGGATTGTTGCGCCACCTGCGTAACGGACGAGAGCTTAGCATTCATGTCGATCATAGTTGTGTCAACATCAACCCTGACCAATGGATCAGTAACACGAATCATTGATGCCAGACTAGGATGCCAAACGGTAATTGCATCACCGTCTCCGACAATACAGTGCCGTGGGTCTGCTCGGTCACAAACGGCTGCCACCACAACCCCTTCGTCATCCACAGTAGGAAGAAAGCTACCATCCACAACGACCAAGTCAACGCTGTTCAACGCGGTTGAAATGGCGAAGCGGTGGCCGAAGTCTGTCAGTGATTGTGTCACAGGCACAAGTTCAATACCGCTCGAAGGGTTTTCATGAAGCAGCTGCTCCTTTACCCACCCGGCAATCCAAGTGCCATGCGGGGATGCCGCATGGCCAATCCTAATATAATCAATCATTAAGAGGTCGTCTATTCCACTTTGCTTTGAGCATCGCTTGTCGGCTGGATTGGCCAACCTCAACTCCCGCAATGTATGAGGACGTAAGGCGTGACATCGGCTCAAGCGGATGTCCTGTGAAGACGTTCAGAGTAGCCTGTTTGCCAGCGGAAATTGACCCTACGGCATCGTATACACCAAGTATTCTTGCCGGAGCAGATGTGATTGACTCCAACGCCTGTGCATGACTTAACCCATACGCGGTAGCCATCCCTGCTGCAAGCGGCAGCCACCGAGTATTGTCGCTTAGCCCACTGGATGTCATCGCAAACGGAATTCCAGCTGCTGCAAACTTTGCAGGGTATGCAAACTGATCATCAAATGGATGATCTTCTGTGCGCGGCAGCGTTACGGTCCACGGTAGTAACACGGCCGCACCGCTAGCCTTTATCTGGGAAAGCACCCTGTCTGCGCCCCGACATCCGACCAAAACAGGAGAGATTTGATGTTTGTTTGCAAATGCAATGGCATCCAGAATCTCCCGCTCGCTATCCACATTGATCAAAAGTGGTACTTTACGCTCGAGTACTGGTTGAAATGCATCAAATCGCAAATCTCGTGGGATTGCTGTATTTTCGCGTCTGGCATCAAAGTAGCGTCGCGCTTCTGCAATAAATCCATCCAGCCCGGCAATCTTTACACCGAGATCCTGAGCGGGAGTTTGTTCAGCTTCTTCGACATCACTCCCCGCTGTCATATCGTGGTTGTGTCCGTGACTTTCAAACGAAGCATTACGGGCACCAAATTGAAGCGTAACCCCGGATTGCTTGCGTATCGCGAATTGCTCCCATGTCCAGCCGTCCAGCTGAACAAAACTGGATGAACCTGATAGGCTTCCGCCAATCGGGACAAGGTTAGCTAACAGAACACCAGATTCTCTGGCGACCGCCACAGTCTCTGCATCGACATTGAGGGAGCGGCCTACGTACAACTCCGGCGAGTAGGTGGCCATCTCTGAATAGTCTTGCGTCTCGCGACGGGATCCGATTTCATTCACGCCGACAGTTGATACTGCATCAATAAAGCCCGGTGCGATGTGCTTACCTGTAACATCAACTTTCCGGTATCCTGCGGGTATTGCAACGGCATCTGCTTTGCCCACTGCTTCAATATTGCCCGTCTCTCCAATGAGCACCGTTGCAGGAGCTACCACATCCCCTGTTCCGCTGTGTACGGTTGCACCGACGAGTGCAATCTTTTGAGAGCGTACTTTACTGCTCTTGGATGCCGACTGCGTTACTAACGACTGGCAGACCTTTACCGTGTCTGTAACCGCTGCCTTTGCTGCAACATTGAGTTGCTTTCGTAGCGATTCCTCTTCCTTTGCAAGGAGCTGGCGTTCAGCTTCGTCTGACTTGCGGTCAAATAGCAGCGTGCCATCTACCCAGGTCTTAAGCACGACTGCATCGACAGTCAGTGGATCTTTTGACCACAGTACAACATCGGCATCTTTACCAACCTTCAGGGACCCCGTTCGCTGGTCGATGCGAAGCTGCTTGGCCGGGTTTATGGTAACTAGTTTCAACGCATCGGCTGGAGACAAACCACCATCACGGACAGACTTTGCCGCTTCAAGATTCATTCGCCGCGCGAGCTCACTCGAGTCGGAGTTGAGCGATGAAACAACACCGCGCTGATGCATAAATGCAGCGTTAGAGGGAATGGCATCAAAGGCTTCGAGCTTGTATCCCCACCAATCTGAGAATGTAGAGCCACCTGCACCGTGTTTTGCCATTTCATTGGCAACTTTGTATCCCTCAAGTACATGCTGGAAGGTTCCAATTGTAAACTTGAAGTCATCTGCAATACGGATCATTGCCAATATTTCATCCGCTTTGTATGAGTGGCAGTGAACCAAACGCTTTCCTTCGATGATTTCTGCGATAGCTTCGAGTTGGAAATCCGTAGGTACTGCAGGTCCACGACCGGCTTTTGCTAGCCTTTGGGCTTCACGGTAATCGATTGCGCGCTGGAATGCACTCCGAATGACACGTTCGACACCCATACGTGTAGCCGGGTAGCGCCCTTGTCGGCTTCCATTGGACCGTGTCGGGTTTTCTCCGAGGGCGAACTTGATGCCCTGCGGGGCATCATGGATAAGAAGGTCGGATGCCCCCATGCCCCACCGCCACTTCACAACAGCGTTTTGGCCGCCGATAGCATTTGCTGATCCATGGAGGATATTTGCGGCAGTGGTTCCACCCGCTAGCTGTCGGTAAATGTTGATGTCATCGGCATCTAGAACATCAGCAATACGGCACTCTGCGGTAATTATATTGCTACCTTCGTTTACCCCACCGATAACGGCTGAGTGGGAATGGCAGTCGATGATACCTGGTGTAACATGCAGACCCGTGCCATCAATGACATCAGCACCACGTGGTGTCGACAGATTTTTACCAATAGCTGCAATCCTGCCGTTTGTAATAATGAGGTCGGATTCTGTTAGGTTACCGCTCTCCTCGGAAGTCCACAGCGTTGCATTCTTCACGTGTACCGATTTTGTCTGCGGCAAATTAGACCCGACAGGTTTGTCAAAGCTGCCAAGTGCAAAGGTTGAAGCGGGTATTGCGTTCGCTGGTGCCCCCTGACGTCCGTTGTTGTCCGCTTGGCTGTCGGATAAAACACCATCCACAAACGTGAGCGCCGTCACCGCATCCGCTAGAAACGGATCTGCTGTCCAGCATGCAATGTTCGCACGTTCTCCAACTTTTAGATCAACATTAAGGTCAAACCATTCTGCGGGCCGAACGGTAATCGCTTTTCGTGCACGTTCCGTTGATAGTCCATTTTTGATGCATCGTCTTACATTGGCGTAAAAACGATCCGGCGCGGAAGTGGCGAGCACAAAATCAATGCCGGCTCTCTCCAGTTTGCCAGGCGTTTGGTAGGCATAGACGATTCGCTTAAGTGTAGAAAGCGTTCCACGGTCAGCATCTGGTGGCGTATCTGTCATATCCACGTTGAAGATGACCTTGGCTTTGCGCTTTGCGATAAGTGGGATTGTTCGGTTGAGTGCCCCTGTTACGTCGAGAATCAACGGTAGATCATTTGCAACTACCCTAAGAATTCCCTCAACTTCAGCATCTGATCCGGCGCGAACGATTAGAGGAAGCTTCTGATCGGTGACTTGCTTAAGCACTGCTGTGCTGCCGCTGATCGGTCGCTTTGTGGTCTTCACCTCACTTGCGTCATTGAGTGCCTGCCGTAGTAAGGCAAGATGCCCCATACGGGAAAAAGGGTACCCACCTTGGCCATCCGATGTCAGACTTGCAACCACACCGGTTACCGGCTGGATGATGCGCATTGCCGGCACCGCAGCCTTGCTGACAAGTGATACCAAAGCGCTTTGCCCTGCAATACACCCGGAACCCGGCAGAATCTGAGCATACGCGAAGCCATTCCGTCGATATTGCGATGCATTGTCATCTGGGAGGTAGCTATCAGCAGCTCGGAAGTCAGCACGGAGAGCGCTTATAGGGTGACGCATTCCGCGGGCGTCGGCCGGAACCGGTGGCGTTAGTCCGAAACGGGATGCAGCATTAATGGCACCGTGTTGAAGGATCCATTTCGACGCATCAATCACTCGGAAGCCGGGTGTTACACGAAGTTCTGCCCCAATGGCGGTAATGATTCCATCCTTGATCGCAACATCTGTCTTTTCTGTGGACTTGCCTGCTGAGTCGAGCAGCGTACCGCCCTTCAGTATGAACCACTTTGGAGCTCCCGGATCTGCACCTTGCGCTAGCGCATTGTTTGGAAGTAAGGAAATGGGTAGCACTCCCAGTGCCAGAAGGGCGGTACGACGTGTCATTCTGATTTATCCTCAGCAACATTTACAATCAATCCAAGCTCTGCAAGCTGGGCGTGTTCAACGGTCGATGGCGCATCCATCAGCGGATCATATCCGCCTCCCATCTTCGGGAAGGCAATCACTTCACGGATATTGTCTTCATCACACAACAACATAACTAGGCGGTCCAAGCCTGGTGCAATTCCGGCGTGAGGAGGGGCTCCAAAACGGAATGCTTCTAGCATGTGTCCGAAACGCTGTTCGATTTGCTCAGCAGAGAGCCCCATTTTTCTAAAGACCTCGAGCTGAATTTCGGGTATGTGGATGCGTACAGCCCCAGAGGCAGCCTCACTACCGTTACAAACGAGGTCATAGCACTGGGCTCGCATCTGCAATGGATTTGTGTCAAACCATTCCAAGTGTTCCTGCCGAGGCATCGCGAATGGGTTGTGGGCAAACGTAAGTCCGCCGGTCGTTTCATCCTCTTCGAACACCGGGAAATCAGTCACCCAGCAGTAAGCCATCTTGCTGGAATCAATGAGATCCAATTTTGTTCCGATAAAGCGCCGGATACGGTCGAGAACCTTTGCAACTACGCTTGGCTGATCCGCCACGAATCCAATCAGGTCCCCTGCCTCAGCACCCGTGGCCGCAATAATGGACGGCCGTTCGGTGTCCGAGACAAACTTTGCCAATGTGCCTCGGAAGCCTACACCGTCATCTTCGACGAGCACGTAGCTCATACCCTTAGCGCCAGACTCACGGGCAAGGTTTACAAGCTCATCCATTTCGCGTCGCGGGATTCGAGCTCCACCTGGGTAGCGAATACATTTGATTTGTCC
>CAZSGJ010000031.1:0-19424 GCA_964606305.1 uncultured Armatimonadia bacterium | reverse complement strand
AGGACATCCTCTTGCGTTGCAAATCCCATTTCCAGGTCTACCTGCGTAAACTCCGGTTGTCGGTCTGCACGCTGGCTTTCATCGCGGAAACACTTCGCAATCTGGAAATACCGGTCAATGCCGCCGACCATGAGAAGTTGTTTGAACTGTTGGGGAGCCTGAGGAAGTGCATAAAACAGACCTGGTTCCAAGCGATAAGGAACCAAATAGTCTCTGGCGCCCTCCGGGGATGACTTTGTTAGGACTGGTGTCTCGATTTCAAGAAAATCGTGCGCGTAAAAGTATTCTCGTACCGAGCGCACAATATCGTGCCGTAACTTCATCTTTCGGTACATTTCAGGCCTTCGGAGGTCAAGGTAACGGTACTTGAGACGAAGTTCTTCGTTTGTTGATGCTGCATCCTGATCAAGCTGAAACGGAAGTGTCTTTGCCGAATTCAGGATACGAAACGTTACCGCTTCGAGCTCAATTGCTCCGGTCGCGAGGAGTGGATTCTCCATTCCTTCCTGACGGTTCACAACCTTTGCAGTGATGGACAACGCATATTCGCTACGAACTTTTTTTGCATCCTCAAATGCAGCTGCGGCTTCAGGATTGCGGGCTGGGTCGCAGACAACCTGAACAACACCAGTTCGATCACGCAAATCAACGAAGACAACCTGTCCGTGATCGCGGACACTGTTTGCCCATCCGTTAACTGTTATCGTCGACCCGACATGCTCAACACGGACATCTCCACAACCAATCGTTCGCTGCCATTCAGCTCGCATCGCATTCTCCATCCTGACCTCTCTTCAGAGGACACCGACACACCACATAGCGCAACCCCGGAACCATAGGCCCCGGGGTTGTTACCGCACTAAACTCAGGCCTAACCTTCGTTCGCTTCGTACTTGGATTTGAGACCAGAGACCACCGAGGGGTCTGCAAGTGTTGTGGTATCTCCCAGTGCTCGTCCTTCAGCAATGTCGCGCAACAAGCGCCGCATAATTTTTCCGCTACGTGTTTTAGGTAGCTCAGCTGTGAACAAAATGTCATCCGGTCGACATATTGGCCCAAGTTTGGCACCAACGAATGCCTTCAATTCTTTTGCGAGTGCATCATCTGCTACGATGCCTTCTTTGACTGAGACAAACGCTGCAATGGCCTGTCCCTTGACATCGTGTGTCTTACCGATGACTGCACTTTCTGCAACCGCCGGGTGTTCAACCAAGGCGCTCTCTACTTCCATGGTGGATATGTTATGACCAGCGACCAGCATGATGTCATCCACGCGGCCAAGTAGCCAAAGGTAACCATCATCATCCTTGCGAGCACCATCGCCCGCAAAATACAAGTTTTTGTCACCAAACTTCGACCAATAGACGTTTCGGTAGCGGTCGTCATCCCCCCAGAGCGTACGCAGCATACTTGGCCATGGCGAGCGAATAACGAGAAACCCGCCGCTTCCATTGGGAACTGATACTCCGTTTTCATCAACGACATCAATGTCAATACCGGGGAATGGACGGGTTGCTGACCCCGGCTTTGTGGCGACAATGCCAGGCAATGGCGTAATCATGTGTGCGCCGGTCTCGGTCTGCCACCATGTGTCCACAATCGGACAGTTACCGTGCCCGACATGCTCGTGGTACCACATCCATGCTTCGGGGTTGATTGGTTCCCCGACAGACCCGAGAAGACGAAGACTGCTAAGGTCATGCTTTTCGAGATGATCTGTTCCCCACTTCATAAACGCCCTGATAGCGGTAGGAGCCGTGTAGAAAATCGAGACCTTGTGATCAGCAATGATCTTCCAGAAACGGTCTCGTGCCGGAAAGTCTGGAGCGCCCTCGTACATTAAAACCGTTGCTCCACACGAAAGTGGACCATAAACGACGTAGCTGTGACCGGTAACCCAACCGACATCTGCGGTGCACCAGTAAACATCGCCTTCACGGACATCGAATGTCCACTTCATCGTTGCGGTCGCCTGCGTAAGGTAGCCACCACTTGTGTGGAGAATGCCCTTAGGCTTACCGGTAGAACCGCTCGTGTACAGAATGAACAAAGGCGCTTCTGAGTCCATGCTGACCGGCTCGGTTACCGGGCTTGATGTTGCCTCAAGATCGTGCCACCAGTGGTCACGACCGGATGCCATTGTGACATCCTGACCTGTACGGCGCAGAACCACAACCGCATCAATGCCGGAGCAAGCACTATCTTCAAGTGCCGTATCAACGGCGGCCTTTAGCGCGACCTGACTTCCACGACGCCATCCGCCATCGGATGTCACAACAACCTTGCTCTGTGAATCGTGGATACGTTCTTTCAGAGAGTCAGCGGAAAAGCCCCCAAATACAACGGAATGAACGGCTCCGATGCGTGCGCATGCCAGCATCGCAACTGCGGCCTCTGGAATCATCGGGAGATAAATCGTTACGCGATCACCTTCGCCAACTCCAAGTCCACGAAGGACACCGGCAAATCGCTGAACACGTGTTAGGAGCTCTGCATAGGTGATGACTTCGGTGTCACCGGGTTCGCCCTCAAACCGGATCGCTTCGACATCACCGTTGCCCGCAGCAACATGCCGATCCAGACAGTTAGCCGATAGGTTCAGCTTTCCGCCTACAAACCACTTAGCATGGGGAGGATTCCATTCGAGGACTTTGTCCCATGGTTTGTCCCATTGGAGTGTCGCTGCCCAGTCGGCCCAGAAAGCCTGCGGGTCTGACTTGGCACGGTCGTAGACTGAAGCATCATTGCAGTTGGCTGCAGCGGAAAACGCAGTGCTTGGCGGAAAGAGACGGGATTCTGACAAGTGGGCTTCGATGGCCGGTGAGTCGCTCATATTGAAATGAGTTTAAAAGCGGAAATGCATTGCGTCAAGGTGAACCTTACTTTAGTGTTGTCAGTCGACCCTGTTGCAGGGTACATTGTACGGGTACGCCGCGTTTCAGGCCCTACCTGAGCGGCGTTTTGTATGTCAGGCTGACATATTCCAAATTATTTTTTGGTTTCACAGGAGAGTATTATCCATGGCGACGCAGAAGCGCGTGTGGTTGTTCCGGGACGGAAATCGTAGCCTCCGGGATTTGCTCGGCGGTAAGGGTGCAAACCTCGCGGAGATGATGAATATCGGGCTTCCGGTCCCACCTGGTTTCACGATTACGACCGAGGTGTGTACGGATTATTACGCTAGTGGACGTCAGCTTCCAGAGGGTCTGACGGATGAAATCAAGACCGCTCTCGCAGATGTCGAAAAGGAACTGGGCAAAACGTTTGGTGACCCGAACAACCCGCTTCTCTTGTCCGTTCGTAGTGGTGCCAAGTTCTCTATGCCTGGAATGATGGACACAGTCCTCAACCTGGGTCTGAATGATGAAATCGTAAACGCCTTGTCGCAGGTTGCCGATCCGCGCTTCGTCTACGACTCCTATCGCCGCTTCATTATGATGCTCTCCGATGTTGCATATTCGGATCAATACGACCACATCACGAAGCATGACTTCGAGCACATGTTCTACGATCTGAAAAGAGAGCTTGGCGTAACCGAAGACCTCGAAGTTCCAGCCGAGAGTCTCAAAGCGCTCTGTGACAGCTACAAGGCACACGTCATCAAGCAGACGGGCAAGGAATTCCCGCAGAATCCATTCGAACAGCTGGAAGCAGCCATCACTGCTGTCTTCCGGTCCTGGAATAACGAGCGCGCAATCATTTATCGCCGCAAGGAAAAGATTGATGATGCCATCGGAACGGCGGTCAATGTTCAGGCGATGGTCTTTGGAAACCGTGGTGATGACTGTGGAACGGGTGTTGCATTTACCCGCAATGCGTCCACCGGTGAAAACGTCATTTTTGGCGAGTACCTGATGAACGCTCAGGGCGAAGATGTTGTTGCTGGTGTCCGAACACCAATGCCAATTTCCGAGCTTGCTAAGCAGGATCCTGTCATCTACAAGCAATTTGAAGAGACGTGTGCTGTTCTTGAAAAGCACTACAAGGACATGCAGGACATCGAGTTCACAATTGAACACGGTAAGTTCTTCATACTTCAGTGTCGTTCCGGCAAGCGCACAGGACCAGCTGCTGTTCGCATCGCAGTTGATCAGGTCAAGGAAGGCCTGATAACCAAGGAAGATGCAATCGCACGCGTGGACCCAAACCTGCTCACACAGTGTCTGTTGCCAGTTATCCCGGCTAACGCCAAGTACAATGTGATCGCACGTGGGCTCCCGGCGGGACCTGGTGCCGCCACAGGTGTTGCTGTGTTCTCATCGGACAAAGCGGCGGAACTTGGCAAGGGTGGCGCAGGCGAACGTGTCATCCTCGTTCGTGCTGATACCAATCCTGATGACCTTAAGGGAATGCTCGCAGCTCAGGGCGTCCTGACAGAGCGCGGCGGAATGACATCCCATGCGGCACTCGTTGCACGCGGTTTTGGAATTCCAACCGTAGCGGGCTGTTCTGAAATCAGTGTTGGCTCGGATCACTTCGTAATCAAGGCAACCGGACAAGTCGTCAAGGAAGGTGAATACATCTCCCTTAACGGTGGCCTTGGAGAGGTTATCTCCGGACAGGTGCCTGTTGAAGAAGCCAAGATGACCGGTGACTTCGGTGAGTATATGGCTTGGGCTGATGAGTTCCGCGGCAAGTTTGGTGTTCGCACCAATGCCGATACTCCAAAGGATACGGAGCTGGCAATCAAGCTTGGAGCCGAAGGTATTGGACTCTGCCGTACCGAGCACATGTTCTTCGAAGGCGAGCGACGACCGGTCGTACAGCGGATGATCCTTGCGACGAACGATGCTGATCGGCAGGTTGCATTGGATGAGCTCCTTGAATTCCAACGCGAAGACTTCAAGGGTATCTTCGAAGCTCTGGGCGGACGCCCATGTACAGTTCGTCTGATTGACCCACCTCTCCATGAGTTCATGCCTAACCGCGAGAAGCTCATCGAGGAAGTTGCTGCACTTCACGCCGTCGGCAAGTCGGATCCTGAAAAGGAAGCGATGCTCAAGGTTGTGGAAGGTATGCACGAAATCAACCCGATGATGGGTCTTCGTGGATGCCGCTTGTCGATTGTGTTCCCACAGATTGTGGAAATGCAGACCAGAGCGATTCTTGAAGGCGCATCGGCGGTGGTCAAGGCCGGCGGAAAAGCTGTCCCAGAAATCATGATCCCGCTCGTCGGACATGTAAATGAACTCAAGTTCGTTCGTGAGCGCCTCGAAGCAACGGCTGCAGCAGTGGTCGCTGAACAGGGTGTCTCTGTGGACTACAGCTTCGGAACGATGATCGAAGTTCCTCGTGGTGCACTGACAGCTGACGAAATTGCTGTTGAGGCTAGCTTCTTCTCGTTTGGTACCAACGACCTTACGCAGATGACCTTTGGTTTCAGCCGTGATGACTCAGATCGCTTCCTGAAGCCATATGTCGCTGAAAAGATTCTTCCGGGTGATCCATTCGAGTCCATTGACCAATCTGGTGTTGGTCAGTTGATGAAGATTGCCATTGAGAAGGCACATACGGTCCGCCCTGATATCAAACTTGGTATCTGTGGCGAACATGGCGGCGAGCCATCGTCCGTAAAGTTCTGCTATGACATTGGCTTGAACTATGTAAGCTGCTCACCATACCGTGTGCCAATCGCCCGCCTTGCTGCGGCTCAGGCTGCGCTTGGTAAGGGTGTCAGCGACAAGTAGGTCCTGTTTCGCTCTCAGGGGGTGCTGCATATGCAGTACCCCCTTTTTATTTACCTGTACACTTGGGTTATGACATTTCTTACTGGCTATGATTGCCAGCGCATTCTTGCAGCAATCCTGATGGGAACCAAGACCGTTGAGCGTCTCATCGGTCCCGAGGATGCAACCTCAACAGTTGAGATCCTGGAAACGGGATGTCGACTGACAGATGAAGATGTTTTGGTTTCTATTGAAGATTTGGAACGGATGGCGCGCCCTGCTCACGGTTATTTTCTATATGTAGATGACGGCTGGCATAAACAGGTGGCCTTCAGCCCATCAACTAAGCTGCAAGTCGGTCTGTATGCAACAGAAACCGGGACACCAGCGCTAATGGTAGGCGGTTTTCCAATGCATCGGCATAAAGGTATTGATCCTTGGGAATCCAGTTTGGCAATGGTCAATGCCGTACCTCGGGTCTACGGACGTGTTTTAGATACGACATGTGGTCTTGGATATGTTGCCCTATCCGCGGCAAAGCGTGCCGTTCGTGTAACGACAACAGAGATTGACCCTGCAGTCTGTGACTTGCACCATGCGTCTCCGTGGAGTGAGAGGTTATACACGACGCCGAACATCACCGTAATCAATGAAAGTTGCCTTTCCTATGTCTCAGGGCAAGCTGCCGGATCATACGATGTTATCTTTCACGATCCGCCAACTGTCCAAATTGCTGGTGACCTTTATAGTCAGGCTTTCTACGCTGAGCTTCACCGATTATTGTCACGAAGGGGCGTTCTCTTTCATTACATCGGTTCTCCTGAATCAAGGAATGGTTCGACAATGATGCGTGGTACGAAGCGTCGGCTAAGTGAGGCTGGCTTTGAAAAGGTCGTCCAAGTCGACAGCGCGTTTGGTCTTCTCGCATTTAAAGGTGGGCAGGTTTACTAATGCAGTTCAAGCGCAACCCCCGGTGTCACTACGAACCGGGTACTTTGGTCTACGTCATCGCCATCAATGAGCGTCGCATGTTTTTGCCAGGTGGGAGCGTACCGCTGGAAATGGTTACTGATGAGCTTGCCAAGGATGCTGTAGGTATTGGTGAGCTTGATAATGTTCCGGTCATAGCAGTTAAGCGGAGTTTAGAAGCGTCTGATCAGGTGGAAGCACAAGGTTGGCTTACTCTTCGGGATGCGATGGCGGTCTGCAACGGAGCTGTTATTGAAGCATCGATGTTAGCAGTCCAGCGCATAGAGTTTCGTGATTCGACTCGTTATTGTTCGCGATGTGCCAGCATCATGGAGGCGTTGTCAGACACCGGAGCAAAGTGTCCTGTCTGCGGGTTCTCTGCATACCCTCAGGTCACACCGGCTGTTTTGGTCCTGATTGAGGACGACAATCGCCGTACACTCCTCGCGCAAAAAGACGGCTGGGGAAAACGCTATTCGGTGATTGCAGGATTTGTCGAGCCTGGAGAATCCCTTGAGCAGTGTTGCATCCGTGAGGCATTGGAAGAAGTCGGGGTGACCGTTTCTGATGTCAGGTATGTAGGGTCACAACCATGGCCATTTCCGCATCAATTGATGGTAGCGTTTCGTGTCCGTTGGGTCTCTGGGGCCATAGCGTGCGACCACGATGAACTCGCAGATGCCCGCTGGTTTGACATCGATGGTCTCCCCGAATTGCCACCTCCAATTGCACTCTCGAGGATGCTTATTCAGCATTGGATTGACAACCCGTCATATCCATAATCACCCTCCATTCCCCTCGAAATTCAACCTTATTTACGATAAAATACACCACTATAAACTGGCATAAAAACAGGGTTTAAGTGCCGGATTTCCAAGGTAAATATGGCTGATATTGAAAACTCGGATGATGCAGTAAACCCGCTTGGCACAGCTGCCGGCGGCGATGGCGGTGGTAATGAACCCCCTGCAACCGGTGGTGGTTCCGGTCTATCGGAATACGATGGTCCAACCATTGACATCAGTGAGGAGATGCGTCAGTCGTATCTTGGCTATGCGATGTCGACGATTGTGTCGCGTGCCTTACCGGATGTCCGCGATGGTCTCAAGCCTGTTCAGCGTCGTATCTTGTACGCGATGCGCGAGCTTGGTTTGTCCCCGAACTCCCGTCACCTGAAGTCTGCCAAGGTTGTTGGTGAAACCATGGGTAACTACCATCCCCATGGTGATCAGGCACTCTATGGCACGATGGTCCGGATGGCTCAGCCGTTTTCGCTGCGTTATCCTCTTGTCGATGGCCAGGGGAACTTCGGTTCTGTAGATGATGACCCTCCTGCCGCTATGCGTTACACGGAAGCGCGTCTGACTGCGCTTGCGATGGAAATGATGGAGGACATCGAAAAGGACACCGTCGATTTCATTCCGACCTATGACAATGAACGACGCGAGCCCTCCATTCTTCCGGGGAAGTTTCCAAATCTGATCTGTAACGGTTCCAGTGGAATTGCTGTTGGTATGGCGACAAACATGCCGCCTCATAACCTCCGCGAGATTTGTGATGCAATCAGTTACTTGATTGACAATAACAATGCAACTGTCCCGGAGTTGATGCAGTTTGTCAAGGGACCTGACTTCCCGACATCTGGTATGGTCTACGGAACTCGGGGCATTATTTCTGCCTATGAGACCGGTCGTGGTTCGGTCACGATGCAGGCAAAGACGCACCTCGAGCCAATGGACAACGGCAAGACCGCGATCGTGATCACTGAGCTGCCGTACCAGGTTGTGAAGAGCCGTCTAATCGAGCATATCGGTGAGCTGGCCCGCGATAAGAAGATCGAAGGCATCACTGGGATCAACGACTACACAGACAAGTCGGAAATGCGTGTTGTTGTAGAACTTAAACGTGATGTTCAACCGCACAAAATTCTCAATCAACTGCTGAAGCACACGCAACTTCGCCTCAACTTTGGGTGTATTCTTCTCTCGCTGGTTGATCGGGGACGCGGTCCTAAAGTCCTGGGGCTTCGCGGGATGCTGCAGGAGTACATCGACCACCGTCGGGAAATCATTACGCGCCGCACGAAGTTTGAAGTTAATCGTGCAAAGCAGCGAGCACACATTCTCGAAGGCTTGCAGATTGCTGTCCTGAATCTGGACGAGGTCATCCGGACAATCCGCGCATCTGCAAATACAGATCAAGCCCGCTCGGCATTGATGGCGAAGTTTGGGTTCACAGGACCACAAACCGAAGCAATCCTGAACATGCAGCTGCGGCAGTTGACCGCTCTTGAACAGGACAAGATTGAGAACGAATACAAAGAGCTCCTCAAAGAGATCGGCCGTTTGGAAAGCATTTTGAGTGATCCAAAACGCGTTGATCAGCTTATCAAGGATGACCTAACATACTTGCGTAACAAGTTCGGCGATGACCGTAGGACTGAAATCGTAGCCACGGAAGCTGAGAACCTGCGTCCTGAAGACATGATTGCCGAAGAGGAAACTCTAATCACTATTTCGGCAAGCGGCTACATCAAACGGATGAAGCTTACCAGTTTTGCTGTAAACCACCGCGGTGGCAAAGGCAAGTCTGCTGGTAAGACCAAAGAAGATGACTCGATTGAGCATATCTTCCGTGCAAACACGCATGAACAGATCATGTTCTTTACGGATAAAGGTAAAGTCTATCGGCTCAAGGCATACGATGTGCCCGAGCGTGATACCAATGCTATGGGGTCATACCTTGGTAACCTTCTGAATGTTGAGTCCGGTGAACGTGTCACGGCCTATGTCAGTGTTCGCGATCTCGCAACTGCGGAAGGCTATCTGCTGATGGGCAGCCGTCTCGGCGAAATCAAACGCTGTGACCTCAAAGACTTCAAAAACATCCGGGCAAATGGTGTACAGACCTTTGACCTAAATGAAGGTGATGAGCTGGGATGGGTTCGAAAGACCACTGGCGACAGCACCGTGATTCTGTGTACATCACGTGGCCATGCGATTCGATTTGCTGAATCCGATGTTCGATGCTCCGGTCGAACTTCTGGTGGAGTAAGGGGAATCACATTGGATGGTCCCGATGACGTCGTTGTTGCCATGGATGTCGCTGAGGACGATGCTGATCTGCTCGTTGTTGGTGAAAATGGAGTTGGTAAACGTTCTGGTCTCGTAGACTACAAAGTGCAATCACGAGGTGGTAAGGGACTAAAAACCATTGACATCACGGCCAAAACAGGTCCGCTCAAGGCCGCTTGTATTGTTTCAGGGGCTTCAGATAAGTCCCGAAGCTTGCTCATCATGTCTGAGAACGGTCAAGCGACTAGATTCCCGGTCAAGGAAGCGAAGAAACAAGGTCGGTCAACACAAGGAGTCAAGCTAATCAATCTGGCAGACAATGATAAAGTGGCTCGAGTTACCGTTGTGGTAACTGATCCACTATCGGAAAGCGGTCTGTAAACAACAAGCCCGGTTCTCAGCAGAACCGGGCTTTTATTTTCGATGTGTGACCAGACATTACTAATCAACCAGTACGTAACAGGTGTGATGCTCACCCTGACGGCGGATGCCTATCTATCTGGAAAGCTGATGGTTCGCTACGCTCAAGTAGTTGAGATACTGTGGGGACACATACTTTCTAAGCTGCTGATCAGCATGTAAAACACCGCTCGATTCCCCCGAAACATACCAGGACTGTGTACGAGCTAATTTCTTAAGTGTTCCTTCCAGCTCATTTGGTGCAACACCAATCCGAGTGACGCGCAACGGGTCAAACCTTTTATCAAAAGGCGAATAACTTGCCCCACCCCATGCCATTAAGACAAGTGAGTGCATATCTGATTTCTGCCGTAATGGATTTGCAAGGACCTTACGCCATGTGGCAAATCGAGGGTATTCCCCAAACGGGATGCAAAGCGTGTCCATCGTTGCGCGGGGACAAAGCGATCGAATTCCGTAGAAGCATCGAACGAGCTCAGTTACAACCTGACGCTCCGTCATTCTTCGTAACGATCGATGAGACCATGTATGGTTGCCTACTTCGTAGCCATGCTCCACCAAATAATTGAGTTTGGCAGCAGCAAGTCCTCGCTGCTGAAATGGTTCAAGATTGTATGAGCTTTGCGGCATTACGTAAAACGATGCCCGACGTTTCCATCCGTCGGCACGTTCCTGGATAAAGTTTTCCAAGATGCCAATGGCGGAATCAGGATGAGGTGTTCCATCCTCACGCATTACAAACTGCGACCTGCGACCGTCATCAAATGTCAACACCACGGGAACTAATCCGCGAGGGACATAAGAGAGAGCATCATGCGACCGTAGATCTCGAAGGTTTACCGGATACATTCCATACTGTAGATAGAGTCCAAGGTGTTTTCGAAAAGTGGCTTTTGATATGTTTAGTCCATTCTTATCGATTGGTCGTGAATCATCCACCGAGTGGTACATTACAACCGGTATTCGGCCCATCTCATTTGGTTGCCGATTTTTGAATAGAGTGAATGGATGCATACGCTAGATATTCTATTCTAAATCTATTCGGGCAACTGTTATCTTTTAGGAGAATATTGCGTTAGGTGTAAGTGAGATTACCCATCGCGAGGAACATTATGTTACTGGAACTGGACATTCGAAACTTTGCTCTGGTCGAACATGCAAATCTTGAGTTGAGTGGGTCGTTTACCGTAATGACCGGTGAAACTGGCGCGGGTAAATCAATCCTGTTGGATGCACTTGGGTTGGCTTTGGGAGAACGGACGAGTACCGATGTAGTACGACAAGGATCCAATGCTGCCAGAGTTCAGGCAAGATTCGAACTTCAGCGCATTCCGGAATCAGTTTTAACTATCGCAACGCAGCTCGGCATACCGTTGGATGATGGACAACTCATCCTTGATCGTGAACTTACCATTAGTGGAAAGAATACCGCGCGCGCCAATGGAATATTGCTTACCGTTTCTAATCTTAAGTTACTGACATCGGCGCTGGTTGTGAACTCAGGTCAACATGATCAACAGCGATTGTTAGAGCCACTGCGCCAAATGCAATGGTTCGATAACTCCTCTCCTGAACTTAGAACTGCCCGTCAGATAGTTGCTGGCGCGTTCGCAAAATGGCAACAGTGTGAAGTCCAGCTGCAATCTGTCGTCAACGGTGCACGTGACAGGGCGCGTGAACTTGACCTTCTCTCCTATCAGGTACAGGAGATTAGCGAAGCACACCTTACGGTTGGGGAAGACATTCAAATCGAGGAAGATTTAGCACTAGCATCCAATGCCGAACGAAGGCGGTCACTGGCGGACAGCATCTTCACTGAACTTTCAAGGACTACAATCTATTCCTGTCTCCGGGATGCAGAGCGGTTAGCCGAGTTGGATCCAGGATTAGCAAATCTACCATCTGAGATATCGAATATCGGGGCTACCCTGGATGACCTTACGGGTGATTTGGGGCGCTACCGTTCCTCTGTTGATGTTGATGAACAACGGGTTATGTTTCTCGATAACCGACGTCAACTGATTAGGGACATGGTGAGAAAGTATGGAGCAACAATCGAAGAGATACTCGCTTATCAAACGTCGGCATCGAACCGACTGATTGAGTTGGAGGCAGTATCTGATTCGCAAGCTGAACTTGAGCTTGCTGTAGAGCGAGCCTGGCAGGCTTACTGCACAGCAGCATCCGAATTGACCCGTCTACGTGAAGAGTCAAAGCGGTCATTTTGCCATCGAATTGAACAGTATTTACATCGTCTGGCAATGCCACATGCAGCATTTGATATTCAGATTACAGAGTGCGACCCATCGGTAATCGGAAATGAAACGCTTCAGTTTCTCTTTGCACCAAATCCTGGACAACCGGCAAAGCCACTTGGGCGTATCGCATCCGGAGGCGAAATGTCACGTGTTTTGCTAGCCCTTACGGCCGAGCTGGCAGCCGTGGATGATACGCCTGTCTATGTCTTCGATGAGATTGATGCCGGGATTGGCGGAAAGACTGCCCATTCAGTAGCCGACACATTGACTGACTTATCAAAATTCGGCCAGGTCTTGTGTATTTCACACCTGCCAATCGTTGCTGCCGCGGCCAAGCAGCAGTTCGTGATTGAAAAAGTGGTTACAGATGGGCAGACGGCAGTAACCATAACCGATGTACGTGGTGAAGCGCGGGTAAATGAAATGGCGCGAATGCTCTCTGGAAAAACGGACCCGACATCGCTTGAAAGTGCAAGACATTTGTTGAGTGCAGTATAAAAGTCCGCCCGACAGGATTCGAACCTGTGACCTTTGGCTCCGGAGGCCAACGCTCTAATCCACTGAGCTACGGGCGGTAACGGACATATTGTAGGATGCCACAACGCGGTATGCCACGCAGTGACATCCTGCAATCTAAATTCTGTAGTGCTTTTCGTGTTCCGCTAGCTCAGGCAACTCGATGCCGTTCGACTCGGCCCACTCTACCGTATCAAGCCAGCGCTGTTTCCGTGCATTATCGGTTGCATTTGGAGCAAGCATATGAGGCGGTTCAGGAATGTCATCGTGTTCTGGATGACTGTTCCATTCCGCCACAAGCTTGTCGTAGATGTCAGACCATTTCCACACCATCGGGCAAATGAAGTCCTCGTCCATATCGTTATTGTCCCCCATTCGGACAATAACATTTACCGAGCATTCGATGTCAAGGAAAAACTATCTGTTTGGTCTGTTTCCTTCGACAATTATGCCGCCAAATATAGTGCGATTTGATGAAACAGTAACGCCTTCGCCAACGATACAGTTTTCGAGGGTGGTACCTGATGCGACAAATGCACCATCCCACAAGATTGAGTTCCGAACAGTAGCACCACTTTCGATTATTACATTATGTCCAATAACAGACTGGTCCTCAACTGTACCTTCAATGCGAGAACCAGAACAAATGATGTTGTTGTCGATACGAATCGCTCCGACAGGTAGTTCTACATGAACAAGTCCATCAATAACGTCACGTTGTGCCTGTCGATACACAGCAACATTACCAACATCCATCCAATAGCGATCCGTTTCCATCGCAGCAACCCGCATTCCCGCTTGGAGGAGGGCAGGAAGGACATTGTTACCAACTCCATAAAATTCACCTGATGGAATATGGTTGAAGACTTCCGGGCTAAAGACATACATCCCAGTGTTAGCCAGGTTACTAAACGCCTCTTCCGGCTTTGGCTTCTCCTGAAATCTCTGTACTAATCCATTTTCATCGACCACAGCTATGCCGAATTGACTGGTATCAGTAACTCTCTTGACCGGCATCGTAGCTACAGCATTTCTTGCAACGTGGAATTCGACTAGTGCTTCCAAGTCGATGTCCGTAAGATCATCACCCCCGATGACCAGAAACGGGTCGCCGGATCCATCGTCAAAGAAAGATTGAACACGCTTTAGACCACCGGCATCTCCACAGAGTTCGTTCTCTATTGCCAGTGTAACGTTGACTCCGTAAGCGGAACCGTCGCCTATCTTCGCTGCAAGGACATCATGTAGGTACTGCGCATTGACAACGACATCACGCACGCCAATTTGCCTTAGGTGGTCAAGAATGTGACCGAGGACTGGTTTACCAACGACTGGCACCATCGGCTTTGGAACGGACCTCGTGAGGGGGTCAAGCCGACTACCGAGTCCAGCGCCAAGTACCATTGCCTTCATATCTATCTCCAGAAATCGCGAATCTTCTCTGCTACGATTTCACAATCCCCATGGTTTAGGTCAGGATGCACTGGAATCGATAAGACTTCAGCACAAGCGGCTTCCGAAACTGGGAACTGTCCAGATCGTCCAGCAACTTTATCGGCATATGCAGGTGCTAAATGAAGGGCAACTGGATAAAACACGCCCGACATAATTCCGTGTTCATGAAGATAGTGCTTCAGCGCATCCCGCTTACCGTTCAACACCGATAACGTGAACTGGTGATACGTATGATAGTTACCAGGAAGTGTTGTTGGAAGGCGAATACCATCGATATCGGACAATGATGACAGATACAGATCTGCATGTGTTCGTCGCTTTTCTGTCCAGGTATCTAACATCTTGACCTTAACGGAGAGGATGGCGGCTTGAATCGCATCCAATCGGCTACATACGCCTACCTCCCGGTAGTCGTAAGTGCCTTTGGATCCATGAAATCGTAATAGACGTAGTTTTTCCGCAAATTCATCACTGCTTGTGATGACCATTCCGCCATCGCCGGCAGCCCCAAGGTTTTTCGTCGGATAAAAGCTGAGGGTTGAAATGTCAGCAGTTTCGCCTAAGAGGGCACTGTTCTGTTTTGCATTAATCGCCTGCGCTGCATCTCCGATTGTGACGATTCCATGTCGTTTCGCGATATTGTTGATCTCTGTCATATTCGAGATCTGTCCAAAAAGATGTATTGGCAAAATCACCTTTGTCCGTGGGGTGATTGCCGCCGCAAGTAATGCCGGATCCATTGTGTATGAATTGGCATCAATGTCAACAAAAACTGGTTTAGCACCGAGGAGGACAACAGTCTCGACTGTAGCAACAAACGTGAACGGACAAGTTATTACCTCATCGCCCGGTGAAACGCCTGCGGCCATCAGGGCGAGTAATAGCGCATCTGTTCCATTCCCAACGCCGACAGCGTGTTTTGATCCGGATAATGAGGCAATTTGATCTTCAAAGCTCGAGACCGCCTCACCCAAAATGTAGCCACCCGATCGTAGAACATTAAGAACATTTGCTTCAATATCCGATTGAAGGCTTGCGTGTTGCGCGGCAAGGTTTGCCATCGGAATTACAGTGTTAGTCCGCTGAGCTGACAATACGGGTCCCCTTACGCAAAACAGTACCAGCAGCATAAACCGATGGAATATTGATAATCACATCATCCTCAACATGACAACCGTCATCGAGAATGACTCCTTCGAGATGACAGCCATCACCGACAAGGACATTCGCCTCAAGAATAACATCTGTAAGGGTCGTACTCGTGCCAACACGGCAGTTTCTTCCGATAACTGAGTTACCGGTAACCGATGCTCCGCTATGAACGCGAGCGTTCCGACCAATATGCACTGTCGGGGCAATATGCGCAGTGGGATTGACCTCTGCTCCATCCTCACTCCAATACCCGGCGACATCCCATGCGCCGGGCGGATCAACGGCTATCTCGCGTGTGAGTATCGCGTTCGTCGCTTGTCGATATTGCGCTGGTCTACCTATATCCAGCCAAAAACCCTCCCTGGCGGTTGCATACACAGGAGCACCTTGCTGTAAGAGCAGTGGATAAGTTTCCCGCTCAACGGAGACAGACCTACCAGTTGGAATATGCTCCAAGGCTTCAGGCTCCATGATGTAAATGCCTGCATTAATGTAGTCGACACCCGTGGTTTCTAAATGCGTTGCACTAGCAAGGGCTTTCTTAATGGATTCTGTCGGTTCGCGGAATTCGAGAACCCGTCCGGTATGGTCTGTATCGATAACGCCATATGGACTCGGACTTGGAACTTCCTTCAACGTGAGAGTTGAGATGGAGCCCATCGTACGATGAAACGAAATAATGGAATCCAAATCAAAGTCCGTTAGAACATCACCGTTTAGGACGACAAACGTGTCATTTCCGGCAAGCATTTGAGCATTTTTGATCGCGCCGGCGGTGCCTAACGGTGTTGTCTCAATGGCATATTGCATTCGTACACCAAAGTCGCTGCCATCGCCAAAGTGCGCTGCTATAGCATCTGACATGTAATTCGTACAAAAAATAACTTCATCAATGCCATATTTGCGCAGCCAAGCAACCTGATACTCGAGAAAGGGCCGATTTACGACGGGAATCAGCGGTTTCGGGCGAGTATACGTAAGTGGGCGAAGCCTTGTACCGGCTCCCCCTGCGATAATAATGCCTTTCACTGCAAAAACTCCTTTAGTATCCGCTCCAGCTTGGGGCGATCGGTTGCCTCTTCTAGTGCCAGCTGCATGATTGATGCATAGTAGGTGTCAAAGTTACCAACATCGTGGCGTATCTCGTTACCAATCAATGGAACGCTCACAAGTGAGTGACCAGCTTGTATCCAGTCGTTCAGGCACCCTGTCAGCTGATGTTCACCACCATCCGTCGGTCTGGTGCTACGGATGACATCGAAGATGGATGTGTCAACAAGGTAGCGGGCACACACAGCCACTTGCGAAGGAGCATTTTCGACACTTGGCTTCTCTACGATATATGAGATTAGATTTGTCTCTGGATTCGTCTCCACGATGCCATACCTTGAGACCATACTTAAGGGAACTTTGCGCGTTGCAACTGCACCGTCATAATCTGCTTCCAACATTCTACGGGTGACGTTTCCTTCAATGCCTCCAGTGAAGAACGAATCGCCCAGAGCAATCAAGAGTCTACACTCAGCGTCAACCAATGCCTCTGAACATAAAACTGCATCAGCCAGTCCGCCCATTTCGGGTTGAACGGCATATGAGATCTGGACACCGAGTTTCTCTCCATTGCCAATGAGCGCTTGGAAGATCGGAAGCTTTTGAGGTGAGACTACGAAAACGAGCCTGCGAACACCTGCGGATGAAAGCTCAGAGATGACACGTTCCACGATTAGGTGCTTGCCAACTGGAAGGAGTTCTTTCGGTAACAAATTGGTAAGAGGTTTTAGCCGGCTTCCGAAGCCGGCTACGGGAACAACACCAATGACATCACCCATCGCTAAACAGAATCCTTGTCCAAACCTTCTTGTGCAAAGGTATTATCCCTTGTCAATAGCCATCCCAAGGACATCCTCGTTTGCCTGACCAATTGCTTCAGCCAACGAAGGATGGGCATGCACAGTTTTCATCAGTTCCTTGACAGTGTTTTCTAACTGGATGGAAACTACACCCTCATGGATTAGGTCGGTTGCGTGCGGTCCAATGATATGGAATCCAAGCAGTTCACCATACTTCTTGTCGGCAACGACTTTGACGAATCCATCACGTTCGTTAATAGCCATGGCCTTTGCCAAGTTTTGGAACGTAAACGTACCAACTTGGACATCGTACCCTGCCTGACGTGCAGCTTCTTCTGAAAGTCCAACTGCAGCGACTTCAGGTTCCGTGTAGATACAGGATGGGATAGCTCTGTAGTTCATCACCGCTTCATGACCACAGATATTCTCTGCTGCGACCAAGCCCTCAGCCGTGGCCGTGTGGGCTAGGCCCGACCCTACGACATCACCGATTGCATAGATCCCAGCGACTGGCGTTTTCATCGTTACGTCAACAGGGATGGCTCTCTTACCCTTGTCAGAACCCAGCGTTATGCCTGCTGCTTCAAGGTTAAGGCCCTCAGTAAAGGGTGTACGACCAGTGGCAACCAATACTACGTCAGCATCAATCGTTCCAACGGTGCCGTCTTTACCTTCAAAAGTCACTGTTTTGCCACCATCAGGGCTATCAGTCACTGACGTGACCTTCACTTCAGTCTTCAGGTCGACGCCTTGCTTTTTGAGTATCTTTGCCAACTCCGTTCCGAGGTCAGCATCAAGATTTGCGATGACCCGCGGCATAAACTCAAGAACGGTAACCTTACTTCCAAGACCTGCATATGTGTAAGCAAACTCAACACCTATAACACCACCACCAATGACTACCAAACGCTCTGGAACACGCTTGGCGGTAACCGCCTCATTGGATGACCAAATGGCTCCTTCAGCAATCGTTCCATCAACCACTCGCTTGGATGCTTCATGATTCGCATGCCATATATCAGCGGCATCCAAACCAGGGATCGGTAACTTTGTTGGTACAGATCCAGTTGCAATGATTACATTGTTCGAAGATATTGTTTGCGTCGTACCATCGGACTTCGTTACCAACACTGTTGATCGATCAACAAAGGACGCAAATCCCTGAATGTGCGTGATCTTGTTTTTCTTCATCAGGTAGCCAATGCCACCCACAAGCTTCTTCACATTAGCATCTTTACGAGACATAACTTTCGTGAAGTCAAAGCCAACATTTTCCGCAACGAGACCGAAATCAGCCGCATGTTTCAACGTATGTAGGGCTGCGACCGATGCGATCATCGTTTTCGTTGGTATACAACCCCAGTTGAGACACGTACCGCCAAGCTTGTCTGCCTCAACAATGGTTACCCGGGCTCCAAGCTGTGCGGCACGAATAGCCGCTGGATATCCACCAGGCCCACCACCAACGACCAGAACATCAGTATCTTTTGTAGAGTCAAACGTAACCGCCACAGCGTCACCTCACGAAGTTTCACGCAAAAAATGCGACACTATAGTCTACCGCGATTGACCTGATTACGTAGCGTATTGGACGTATGATATGTAGACGCTGAGATTGGACCGGAAATGATGCCCAAGGCGGGATTCGAACCCGCACTCCTTGCGGAAGCGGATTTTAAGTCCGCCGTGTCTACCATTTCACCACCTGGGCTGATTGGTACCGCTCCGGTCCATTACTGAAAATATCAGGTGTTACAGAGCAAAGGCAACAATTATGAGTGAAAAGCGCTGGAATGTCGTGATTGCAGGTCTGTCACATGACCATGTATGGGGTGAGCTTGATCATTGGAACAATCTGCCAAACGTAACACTGGTTGGTGTTGCCGAATCAGACAGCCGACTGGTAAGTCGATTCGCGAGCTTGTTTCCACAAGTCCCTGTGTTTGCGACCACCGACGAAATGTACGCATCGCTAAGTGGAGTAGCAAACATAACACAGATTGCTGCCCATCAAGACGCGTAGCCATGTCCGCCAATGCCGGAAGACGAAGCATCTCGCCATCA
>CAZSGJ010000030.1:12656-28616 GCA_964606305.1 uncultured Armatimonadia bacterium | reverse complement strand
TTGTCATCTTCAGCAAGCTTGACCTGTTGTCTGTTGGTAAGGGATGGTTCCTGATAGGCGATTGACATTGCCGGGACAGCAATTGGCAGCATTGGTTATTCTCCGTTGATGGAATTGTTTAGGCATCATAACCTCTAAAACTGCAGATGTCAGGGGATGCCGTCATGCGAACGAATGTCAGCGCATCAGAGCTGTTACTTCAATATCCAGTTTGCCGGTGGTGATTTTCCCGATCTCTATGTATCCAACATCCCATTACCAGATTCGAACTTATTGCTATCGTTCATATTTACAGCCTGACGTGCTATGGGTGCCGTACATCGGAGATCCCTCTGCATGTAACACTTCCGGCAGAGTGTGTGTTTAGTAGCTGTAGTTGAATGGTCGGATGTCGCGCTTTGGCCAGAGGTTTGTCCAGATGTCATGGTCTACGCTGCGATACGCGATACGGACTTTCTTTTCGACTTTGTTTGTGCCGAGGTATTTTCGGAAGTTGGTGAGGATGGCGTTTGGTGTGTTTGAGTAAAGGAAGAAGTTTACAGTCCCGGCTCCGTCATCGTAGCCATCGTATTCGTGAGTGCGTGGCATGCTTTCGGCGATACGTTCTCCGAAGGCTTCAAGAGATAATTGGTCAGGGAAAAATGTAGCCGGGAACTGAATGACGACCTGATAGAGATAGTCGTGGTGTGGCGAACGTGCATCGGGAGATCGCTCCTGCAGTAGTGGTTGCAGCTGAGCGAAGTTGGACAGCCATGTGTCGAAGGATGGGGCGACCTTGGATGTCTTTCCAGTTTCGTGGTCAAACAGCCAGATGGGGGCATCATCGAGGCGGGGTTCAGCATTTGAAAGGCGCTTGAAGCAAAACAGGTTGCCAGAGCAGTCGCTTGCAAACGCAATGCAGCCTTTGGTTCCGATGCTTGCGCTGGTTTCGATGACGTCAGCTGGCGCTAGAAACTCCTGAACCGCGACAAGGGGTGACTTCCGAAGAACGACGATATCCAGGATATTCGGTGTGTAAACCGGACCAAATTGCATCAGAAACGAGGTGTAAGCCTTTGGTAGAAGCACTTTGGTATTGGCCTCGACGACTGCGATGTCAACCTCCGACACCAACGCAGTGTTCTCTCCCTTATGAAAGCGTTCAGCAAATGTGGAGTAAATCTGTTCCTGGGGAGTCATTGAATTAGCGTAATCTTATGGAATCTTAGTGACTATCTGCTGCAATACTCCGCTTAGCACTATACAGGTGGAATCGATAGCAGTTATTGGCATTTCCATAGCAGAAATTCCCCATTCCAGCCTGCTGTACTTGGCATTTTAGCCTATGGGGAACTACGGAGAGGGTGGGATTCGAACCCACGGTAGCTTGCACTACTTCCGCTTTCGAGGCGGACGCACTAGACCACTATGCGACCTCTCCGTATAAACACATGCAGGGGTCTAAGCTGCACGCACAAGGCACCCCGTCTGAGGGATTCGAACCCCCGACCTTGCCCTTAGGACGGGCCTGCTCTGTCCAGCTGAGCTAAGACGGGACATCCTTACACTAAACGGGTGCGAAAAAGAATATCATGCCAACCGTACGCAGTACCACTGTCCCTGATCTAATCCGGTATCAGCGCCCCGTACGGAGCTCTTTCCGAAGCACAAATTTCAGTGCCGACCACGTCGCATCCACCGCACAAACCTTTACATCCACCAACCCGATTGGCAGAATCCATTCCCGCAGGCGGTCTTCTGTGATGTCAGTCAACACACCACTGGATTTCTTTGGCCATGAAATCCAGAGAACCTCGCTTCCCGTAAATTGCGCCCGTAGCACCGCTGCCAAGTCCTTGATGACATTTCCATCCATGCTGAAAATGTGGACATATTCGGCTTCCTCGATAGGAACTACCTGAAGGGATGACCAAACATCCGAAACCAATGGCAGCACCTCTGGAGGTAGACCAATAAAGGTAACCTTCATCCCACTGCGTAATCCAAGCTTTGCCGACAGTGGTTTACCAGAGTAGCCTTGTTGTATCGGTGTCGTCACTTGATATCTCTTGGAAGGCGAAATCGTTCATCCGCTAGCCCATGACAAAACTCCCCCGTTGATGCCCATTCACTCGCTGCCTTACCAAGCAAAACCGTGAACTTAAACCCATGTCCGCTGCAACCACTGACCAGTAAGACTCGGTGCATATCCGGTGCAGTATCGAAGATAAAGTCATCGTTTGGAGCGTTTGTATACAAACAGACCTCGGAGTGAATTACACTTCTCGTCGCTCCTTCGATACGCTTCTCCGCCATACGAACCGCTGCATCGTCTTCGCTTCCCTGAGTGGTACGGTCATCGATGATTGGGTCAACCTCAGTCCCCGGGTGGTGCCTCGCGACCTTCACACCATCCACACGGCCATCGATCGGGAAGCCATACCAATACGTCGCTGCATCAATCCAAACCGGCATCCGCTCTGGACTACACACAGCCTTCACGGATGCATCCAAGCCCACATAGGTAATCTGCTGACGGGTAACGCAAAGTGGCAACCCCATTTCGGGGAATAACCCTGGCAAGTAAGCACCACCCGTGATGACTACTTTGTCGTAAACGCTGCAATCTCCACATGCTGTTCGTACATAAACACCGGACACCGATTCACGTACATCCACAACCTCGACACCCGCTCTGATTTCAGCTCCCGCATTGACGGCAAGCGCCACCTGCGTCTCAACAATCTCACCGCTCCGAAGAAATCCAGCATCCCCGTGGAAGGCAACCACCTCATCATCCGAAAAGCGAAATGCCGGAAAACGCAACATCGCATCCCTTGCGGGCATAACGGTATGGGCAACCCCGGCACTCGACAGCGCTGTGATTGTGGCATGCAGCTCTGGATGACCCTCCGGAGCAAACGTAACACCTCCGCACTTGACCAAGAGATCACGCCCCGTCTTCTCACAAAGCGTTTCCCAAAGTGGAAAGGCGGATGTCATCAGGTTTGTGTAAAGCGAATCAGAGTAGGCGTACCGGATGATGCGGGAGTTGCCGTGGCTTGACCCACGCCGATGCCCGACTTCATAGCGCTCGTAGCCAGTTACATCGTGGCCAGCATCCGCTAGAAATCGAAGCGTGGCGGAACCCGTCCCCCCAAGGCCAATGACTGCAATCTTCATCGACATTCATCCTATGCACGAAGCCGTAATCAGCACATCCCGGAAGCTAGCGGTTGCTCACAACAATCCAGACTGACCAAGCGATGCCTCCGAGCACCGCCAAAATGGCAAGGATCGCAAATCCGCGGCCAAACACCAGACGAGCCCAAAGCCAGGCGGCAACCTGACCAAGTTCCGGGAGGGCGGCAACTTTATCCAGCTGCTGCATATCCCAGTTCAGTGCATGAAGGACATCCGGATGGCTTGCTTTACGAATACCATCTCGTACCGCAACCCGAGCCGCATCAAGACGCTCTTTATATGTGGCAAAGCTTGGGCTGATGCGCAAGGCGGCGATGGCATCTTCAGGTGCGGAAACCGCTGCTGAGAGAATCCTGTCCGGGTCTGCCGCCGTAATTGTTGCATCAAACGGCTGAGGTGTATCGGCGTCTTCGGGACTATCCACCCCAGACGCATCATTAGTGGCCTCATCGTTCTCGTGAGACTCCGAATGAAGTACTTCGGCCTGGACATTTCCACCGAAGTAAACCGGCAGGCCACTCGGTGCATCCGGGACGAACACGACTTCGTCACTTTCATTCCCAGAGGGCGCTGTGCCGTGAGTATCATCCTGATTGTTAGAGGGCATTACTGACTCCAAAAAGACATTGGGGACCCGGGTGGGTCCCCAATTCGCTTACTCAGCCGCAGGAAGTGGCCGGCCACGATGGCAAGCCTTATAAGGCTTACCGGATCCACATGGACATGGATCATTCGGTTCCGGGGTTACCGGTGCTGTGGTCGGTGCCATCGCAGCTGCCTGCAACAGAAGATTCATCTCCTGCTCGACCTTTGCTGTATCGATCGATTGGACATCATCCTCGGAGACTTCCTCACCCAATGAATCTGCGTCTTCCTGGGAGATCTCAAACTGTCCAAATGCTCCACTCAACAACATCTGGAGGAGCTCATCCTCGCTTGGCTGTGCTGCCTGGAGCTGTGCACGGAAGGTCTGTGCCATGGTTTGCGCGATGATGGTCGTTTGCAGCTGGTTGAAGAGCTCGAGGGCTTCTTTCTTGTATGCAACAAGTGGGTCAACCTGCGCATAACCACGAAGGCCGATGCCTTCACGGAGGTAGTCCATGTTGCGAAGATGCTCAACCCACTCACGGTCGATGACCTGGCGCATAACCTGGCGCTCAATCTCACGCATCTGGTCGGCGCCCATTTCAGCCTCACGGGCTTCAAAGGCATCCACAGCTGCTTTATGCAGGATGTCAGCGAGCTCGCCACGGTTCTTGCCAGGAAGGCTGTCGAGGTCTAACTGGTCATCGATAGGGAAGACCTCACGCAGAGGCGCAAGGATTGCATCGATGTCGTAATCATCCACTGCAACACCTTCAGGAATCCCTGCGGTGATTGCGCCATCAACGGCATCCTCAAGGTAGCTCAGAATTGTCTCTCGAAGGTCAGCACCTTCGAGGATCTGCTTACGCTCAGAGTAAATCACCTCGCGTTGTACGTTCATCACATCGTCGTATTCGAGAACGTGCTTACGTGCATCGAAGTTGTGCTGCTCAACCTTCTTCTGCGCATTCTCAATCATCTTGGAGAGGATTGGCATGTCAACAGATTGGTCATCTTCCCACTGCTTCATCAGGATGGAGTTGGTGCGGTCACCAAATGCACGCCAGAGGAAGTCCTCCAGGGAGACATGGAAACGGCTCGAACCTGGGTCGCCCTGACGTCCGGCACGTCCACGGAGCTGGTTGTCGATACGACGGCTTTCGTGGCGCTCTGTACCAAGGATGTAAAGTCCACCGGCTTTATGCACAGCCTCACGCTCTGCGGCGAGCTGCTCAGGTGTTTGGGAATCATCCCCAATCACCGTCGTTCCCGCGCCCGCCACGCCGCTCGTCTCAGGCGTATCTGCCGCATCCCGCTTGGTCACAACGTGTGCGATGGACCGGCGGCCACCGCGGCGGTAGGACTCATCGGATGAGATTGTCTTTTCGGCTTCGCTTGCGATATGGGTTCCGCCAAGGAGGATGTCGACACCGCGGCCAGCCATGTTCGTGGCAATCGTAACGGCGCCAAGTCGTCCTGCTTCGGCGATAATGCGCGCTTCATTTTCATGGAACTTCGCATTCAGGATGTTGTGCGGAATTCCATGCATCAGACACTCAAGCAGCTCATCCCGCTGGTCTTCAGGTAACCCGAGACGGTCTGCAAACTTCGCGACAAGTGCCGGATCTGTCATCTTCGAAACCGAGATTCCGACGGCCTTTGCCACTGGCTCAAGCTTGCGGAGCGAGAGGTCATCGAATTTGGTGATCAGCAGGCTGACGAACTTTCCGTAGTCATCGCCGAGTTCTTTCTTCTTCTCATCAATGGCATGGCGCAAAATCGTGACCGCACCAAGGAGCTCAAGCTTTTGGAAAGTGAGGAAGTCGCTGACACGCTCCGACATCTCGATTGAACGCGTACCTACGAGAACCGGTTGCTTCCGGCAGTGAATCTGGAGAATCTCCAGCGCGATGCCGCGGAGTTTGGCCTCTTCTGTCTTATAGATGACATCTGCCAGATCCTGACGAATCATCGGCTTGTTCGTCGGAACCTGAACGACATCAAGAGCATAAATCTTACGGAACTCATCCTCTTCGGTCTTAGCAGTACCGGTCATACCGGCGAGCTTTGCGTAGAGGCGGAAGTAGTTCTGGATGGTGATGGTCGCCATCGTCTGCTGCTCGTTCTCGATCTTAATGCCTTCTTTGGCTTCCACAGCCTGGTGAAGACCATCCGACCAGCGACGACCGAACATAATGCGTCCCGTGAACTCATCCACGATGCAGACTTCCGGCTTGCCTTCCTTACCCTGACGCACGACATAGTCGCGGTCGCGGTGGAAGACGGCGTGTGCCTTCAGCGCTGCGTTTGCATGCTGCATATACTGAACATTTTCCAGCGCCGAGATATCTTCCACTTCGAAGCCCATGCGCCGAAGCTGTTTCTCGACATTTTCAAGACCGCGCTCTGAGAAGTGTGCTGTTTTTTGCTTCTCATCCACTACGTAGTCTTTTTCATCCGTTGTGGTGTCGTACTTGTCTTTCTTCTCATCGCCCCGCTCGAGCATTGGCATGATGCGGGCAAACACGTAGTAAAGGTCGGATGACTTCTCTGCGGTACCCGAGATAATGAGTGGGGTACGGGCTTCATCGATCAGGTTGGAGTCGCACTCATCAATAATGGCAAACCAGTGTCCGCGGTGTTGAACAATCTGGTTACTGGTTGGCGCCATGTTGTCGCGGAGATAGTCGAAGCCCAGCTCCGCGCTGGTTGCGTAGACGATATCGCAGGAGTAGGCATCACGGCGGTCATAGACCTGACGCGCAAACTTGAAGCGATCATCAAGTCCATCTTCCTGTGGATTCGTGTATTCAGGGTCGTAAACAAACGTCCCACCACCCTCACCGGTTTCCGGAGAGTGACCCTGGAGAATACCAACGGTCATACCCAGGGCATCGTAGAGCGGAGCCATCCAGATCGCGTCACGCTTGACGAGGTAGTCGTTGGCGGTGACGACATGGACGCCTCTACCGGCAATGGCATTGAGGTAGGTTGCCAGTGTGGATGTAAGCGTTTTACCTTCACCGGTACGCAGCTCGGAGATACGGCCATCGTGTTGGACCATTCCTCCAATGAGCTGAACATCGAAGTGGCGCATCTTGAGCTGACGCCAGGATGCCTCGCGACAAGCGGCAAAGGCTTCTGGGAGGATGTCATCCAGAGCCTTGTTGTATGCCTCTGTCAGATCCTTGCGCGTCTTATACTGCGCATCATCCCCAACCGCTTCGCGGACACGGGTTCGAAACTCTTCGGTTTTGGCTTTCAGCTGCTCATCATTGAGTGCCTTAAACTGGGGTTCGAGAGCATTGACCTTCTCGACGACTTTTCGGTAGCGCGCAACATCACGCTCATTGTTGTCAAACAGCTTACGCAGAAAATTCATAAAGTTACTTTCGAATGCAACATCAGCCCATGATGACAAAAACGCATCTCACGGGTGAAGAAATTAGGTGGATATGGCGCTACAGCTCTGAACAAGGTTCACATTGCCCAGAATTGTCGGCAAAGTCAGCGGTTTGCTGGAGGACCGCGAAGTGAGATTCCGGCAGGGAGATTCCCTTGTGGAGTTGTTGAACTAAGGATGTGCAGAGCGACTTCGGAGTCATCACCATTTCTGAAAGACTCTCGAGAGATGCGCATTGCAGCGGCTCTGACAACGCATCCTGACGATGTATCTTTGGAATCATTGAGCGTCTCCGGATGTTCACCGGGAAGCTGGCCATGATGCCATGTGCATGAAACAAACGCGGATGCTGGAACCGTAGGACCTACAACAACAATGGTTACCAGAAAAAAGACCCAGAGCATCACGATACGCGGGCGGACTGCCGAATGCGTGGTGATTTCAAGTGGGGTGACAACCATTTCGGAAAATCGTACCATGGACGGGTACGTTAGCGTTCCCAGGGATGTTACGGGATGCGGAACAATTCAAGGTGTGTTTGTCGTAATTGACACGATGTATAAGTCCGGATTGTGCCGGAAGTTAGGTTCTGAAATGGCGAAACAACAATTAATGCTGGCAACGATTGCCGTGCTTGCTCTTGGATCACTCACCGGGTGCTACAAGGAAAAGCCTGTCGCGATGGCTCCTCCGGTAAGTGCGCCTCCTCCCGCGGCACCATCGAATGGTGAGGTTTATCAATGGCAGGATGTCCCAAAGGGGCAGGAGATTGCAATCACGCGTGCGGTGTTTGATCAGGGCGGCTACCAGCTGTATGCATCCACGGGTGAGACGATCGTTGTGCCGTTTGCCAATCAAAATATGTATGTCATGAAGTTTGGCAAGTCAACCGGTGCTGGAATGTACTTTATCAACGATGGCAGTGCGCCAACATTGTATGTACCTAATGGTGTTGGTCTTGAAAATGCTGCTGCGCAGGGCGCCAAGTGGTATCCATTTCCGCAAAACTATGTTTACTCACGTCCGGTTTACATGGGTCTGGCACCAACGTGGTCTGACTATGTAGCAATGTCGTGGTACCCGGGAATGCTTTTCTACGGTGGCTACTTCGGCTATCGACCGTGGGTACCGGGTCTGATGTATTCCCCGATGGTTGGTCTGAACATCAATATCGGTGGCCGTCCATATTATGGTTGGAATAGTTATTCGACGTATTACCGGAACAATCCCGTCGGCCGGGTTGGCTGGGGTAATCGATCATCGTTTAACTACAACAGTGTTGGTCGAAGAACGGGAAGCAGCTCCTTTGGTTCATCGGCCGGCAACAGAGGTTCGTTTGGAAGTACGGGAGGTCGCTCATCCTTTGGGGGCGGGCGTACCGGCAGTGGCAGCTTTGGTTCATCAACAACACGGACACCATTTGGTGGTGGAAGTGCCCGCACGAGTGGCGGAAGTTTCGGCTCATCCACGACTCGTACGCCATTTGGTGGAAGCGCCCGTACATCCGGGGGGAGTTTTGGCTCCTCATCAACCCGGGCGCCGTTTGGTGGAGGCACATCCACTGCACCAAGCAGCGGCTTCGGAGCATCAAGATCCGGGCGATCCGGCTCTTTCGGTGCGACTGCGCCATCCAGCGGCTTTGGCTCAACCCGTGCCCCATTTGGTGGTGGCTCATCAAGCTTTGGAAGTGGCACACGCTCCAGCGGCGGTGGCTTCTTTGGTGGTGGAAGCAGCAGTAGCCGCTCCAGTGGTGGGTTCTTCGGAAGCAGTACGCGCTCCAGTGGAGGAGGCTTCTTCGGTGGTGGAAGCAGCGGGCGACGTTCCGGTGGATTTGGCGGCTTTGGAGGTCGAAGACGATGACAGATTTGGTCTTTGCGACTGGTGGAGACTGGGATTCGACCACGTTACATAACAATGGATTTGAGCTTGCAGCACAGCAACTTCTGGTCGAAATCCGCGCAGGTCGGGATGACTTCGATGAGCCTATAGACGGTGGGATTTGGGAAGGATGTGACATGACGGCATTTGTCCGTCCGATGGATAACCCCGATGTCCCATTCGATGCGCTACCTGGCCGGATAACGCTTCGATTTCCATTCCATGAGGTTGTCGTTGAGAACATTACGCCATTTGTGGATGCGCGTGGAACGCGGGTTTTCCTGGATGGCCGTGATGTCAGTGATCAGCTGGTTGATTTGGTTGTGAATATCGATGCTGGTAACGACACGGTTGAAGCGGTTATTTCTGTTTACCGTAACCGATTTTTGTTCCGTGATGAGGTCATCATTACCGACTTGTTGGGAGCGTAGGGCATGAATAGACCAACCGCTGCAAGCGTTGCAGCGACAGAGCTCACGACGACCTACATTTTTTACAGTGGGCCGCAATCCGATGGCTTGACCGTCATCCGGGATGGCGAGTTATTGTTACCCGGGACTGTGGATTCGGTCTCGATTCAGGTGGATGCATCCGATGAAGGTAACCCCGTTCTTACGGGGGTGATTAGTTTAGTGCCTGGCAGTGGTGTTGCAGCCCGCTTTGGGAACAGTATCCCGTTGTTTCCTGGGTTTGTAGATGTCCTCGTGGCTGGTAAGCGCCTCCAGCTGGTTTGTGCAAACACCGGCGATCTGTCGACACTTTGGTTTGGTGTTGGGATGCGGACCAGCGGTGAGGCAACGCCTGTACAGGGAGTTCAATCACTAAAGGTGTTGTTAGCCGCTGGTTTGGGTGCCACCGCTGATTTAGTCTGGGCTGATAATGGGCTACAAGAATCGTTGTTGGACTGAGGTGAATCGACTTTCGGGTGGTGTTGTTCAGCTCTTAAACGGCATCGCCCATTCTTCAATACTGACGGCACTGTCGGTGGGCACATCAGCACTTCTTGCAATCTCAATTTGACTACGTGTCGCACCGAGCGTGACAAGCTTCATTTTGGGGGATCCGGCAACGAGATTCACAACTGCTTCTGCGGCATCCGGTTCGGCTGTGAACGCATTATCAAGCCATTGTAGTGCGAGGCGTCGGAGGTGGATGCGTTGTTCCTGCACGCCAAGCTTTGGGATTTCCGTTTGAACATCGAATGTCAGGCGTTTCCGCTCTGGATCCCAGGAGAGGTTTTGAGTCCCCGGGAGGTCGATTGGGTCATCATCGGGTAGTGGCGTTGCTGATGTCTCTGCAGAGGCTCCAAGAACGGGAGGCTTTGCCCCTTCGGCCAGAGTCGGGGTGGATACTGAAGCGTTGTCATCACTATTGGATGACTGCCTAGGCTGATCGAACTTCGGGTAGATTGGTTGCTGCCTTGCACGCGCGGGGTCGGGTCCGCGGTTGATAAGGGACGTTCCGACGGCGATGCCTCCAAGGGTAAACGCAACTGCACCTGTAGCGAGCAGACCAAGTTTGATGGGTTGTGGTAAAGAGGCATACCAGTTCTTAAGCAAAGAAATTATGCTGGTACCATTTCGCTTACCGCTTTTGGATGCTGTTGTTGGATAGTTTAATTGTGGTCGTGAGCGGTCGGGGAGTGTGGATTCACTCCGCTGGGACATCACGCGCCTTAAACGCCTAGCGTGGTCCTGATTGCCCGGTGCACAATCCACTGCAAGCGCATAATGGTGGCGTGCATCGGAACTGTGCCCAGCATTTTCGTAGAGCTCACCGAGGAGCGCATGCGTAGTGGCACAGTCAGGAATCGTCTCCAGCCGCTGCTGTGCGAGGGCAATAGCAACCGATGACTGCCCGCGAAGCTTGCATAAATTGATTTCAGCAAGCGTTGGTGCCCTGTCGTCAGGATTTTCCAGTGTGCCCAAAGCCTCCACGGCCCCGTTCTGTTTCATCCAGAACGTCCTGCCTTACCCACGAAACTCGTGTATAGCTTGCAATAACCAGCTGAGCGATACGGTCACCGCGGTTAATCACAAAGTCATCATGCCCGTGGTTTATCAAGAGCACGCCTACTTCTCCGCGATAGTCGGCATCAATCGTGCCAGGGGCATTCACCATCCCGATACCAAATTTGAGCGCCAGTCCTGACCGCGGTCTTACCTGAGCTTCGAAGCCCGGCGGGAGAGCGATTGCTATACCCGTCGGGATTAGTTTGCGTTCACCGGGTTTTAAGGTGATGGTTTCCGTGGTGGCGGCCCGCAGGTCCATCCCTGCAGAGTCAGCCGTTGCGTACTCTGGCAGAGGGATATCGGCTGCGTGCGGCAGCGCGATGATATCGACATTCACGGAAACCATGGTTTATGGCTAGCCTGCAACCCGGCTGGAAAGGTTGGTATCCTGATCTCCACTCTGTTTCACCGGCATTGTGAACGTGATTGTCGTTCCCTTGCCGATGCCATCGGAATCTGGCCACATAGTCCCACCGTGACCCTCAACAAAGTTTCGGACAAGGAAGACTCCGATACCGGTTCCGTTGATCGAGCGGGTGTCACGGTTATCGGCACGGGCGAACTTCTCGCCAAACTTCTTCAGGAACTCAGGACTCATTCCGAGGCCTTCATCCGAGATCGCGAACTGTACAAATTCATTCCCAGGCACCATGGATGCCTTGACGCGAACGGCTCCACCATCAGGAGAGTACTTCAGTGCATTGCCAATCAGGTTGTGGAGAATCTGTTCAAACTTGTCGGGGTCAGCATCGATGATCTGTGGAACATTCGGTTCGATTTCAAACGAAAGTGTGTGTGTGTCGCGCTTGTATGTGCTGCCATTTTCTATCGTGATGGTCTTCTTGAGGACCTCAGGAAGGTCAACTGTGTCAAACACGAGCTGCATGCTTGCGCCGGCTTCAATACGTGAAACGTTGAGGAGGTCATCGATCAGACGACGAAGTCTGTCGCATTCCTTATCGATGATGCCGTAGAACTCAATCCGGTCGTTTTGATCGAACATCGTGCCGTCTTCGTCCATCAACAAGGTGCTGACAAATCCCTTGATGGATGTCATCGGGGTGCGAAGTTCATGTGACACAGTTGAAACAAAGGCTGTCTTCATTTTGTCGACATTTTTGATTTCGGTTATGTCGTTGAAGATTGCAACTGTACCAAGGCGCTCGCCGGATTCATTGTTAACTGCGGCAGATTGAACTTGGAATGTATGGAGATTTTCAGGTGCCCCGGGCTCAGAAATCGTGATTTCATCGGTGACTTCTGCATCAGAGTTGGTGGCCACACGAAGCAACTTGAGGACATCATCGTTAGTGACAACGGAGTCCATCGGGCGGTTATGCAGGCTCTCATCAAGTGCAATGCCTAATATCTGCCGCGCGGATGCATTCATTTGCGAAACACGCTCGTTCTTGCCAATCATCACCAAACCGATTGAAAGTGCATTGATTTGCTCTTCCAGCTCGCGCTTTTCCTCGACAACGCGGCGGAAGGTGGTTGCTGTGTTGATAACGGCGGCAGCGTTACGGCTCATCCGCTCGAGAAGGGCTACATCTTCATCGGTGAAGACGCCACCAAAGCGTTGGTTAAAAACATGAAGCACACCGATTGTTTTGCGGTCAACAACCTTATTGGTTTCTTCATCACGCTTTTCAACAATCAGAGGCACGCAGACTCCATTGCGAACACCGATTTGGCTAAAAATTTCCTTCGAGCCATATTCATCGGTGACGGCATCGTACATGATTGCCGGTGCTCCGGATGTAAATACGTGACCTGAGAGACCATCCGTGGATGCTATGCGCAAGGCATCGAGGTTCGATTCATCCAATCCGAGGGCTGGGCGCTCGGCGATAAGATCATTTGACTCAGGATCATGGACCATCAGAAGACACTTTGTGCCTTGGACAATCATCCCGATACGGGTCATCAACCGCCGAAGCGTCTCTTCAATCTCATTAATTTCAGGCGTCGGCTGTGCTGAATCATTGGATTCCTGTACACGACGGTTTAGATCTTGGATGATTTTATTGCGTTGACTGAGTTCGATTTCCAGATGCGCGATGCGCGCCTTCAACTCGTCAATTGTGCCGTCCAGTGCCATACAGGGTGCGTCCTTAATGTGAGAAGTGCGGTGTTCCACACCGCTTGGATTCCTCCATAGCATTGCAATTGCTATCGGAATTCCGTTCGCTGCGGGATTAATACCACTACCAAGTATATCCCAGCGGGGTAACCGTGTTCAATGTGAAACCGGGGAAAGCCAAGGGATTCCGGAGTTGAACTATCCACCCAAGATGGAGATGAGTTGAAACATAGGCACCATGACACATAAGACAATTCCACCGACGACAATTCCGAGAAACATGATCAGGATTGGTTCGAGAAGTGATGTCAGTCCTTTGACGGTTGCATCCACTTCGCTCTCATAGAAGTCAGCCACCTTTTCGAGCATTTCTGCCAAGCGTCCGGTTTCTTCACCAACTTCGACCATGTTCGTCAGCATTGGGGGAAACCACGGGCTCTCTTGGAGCGGTTCGACCAGACGTCGACCGTTTTGGATTTGTCGACTGCATCCATTAATGGCGTTTGCCAGAACGGTGTTCCCTGCGGTTGCTGAGACGATTTCGATGGTTTGGAGAAGCGGGACACCGCTTGAGAGCAGGGTGCCAAGCGTTCTGGCAAACCGTGCGAGTGCGATTTTTTGTATAACTTCGCCAAGGATTGGAAGTTTGAGAAGGATGGTGTCGCGCGCGAGACGTCCCTTGGGAGTGGATATCCACCTTTTTCCTATCACGATAGCGATGATTGGAACAGCGATGTGGACATACCAATAGGTACGCATCACGTGAGCGAGCCCGAACAGGATTGCGGTTAGTGTTGGTAAGGGGACATCGAGGTCAGCGAAGATGTCTGAGAATGTGGGAAGGACGATGATAAACATCGCATTGAGCATCACCGTGGCAAACAGGAGAACCAGCGCTGGATAGGTGAGAGCTGCTTTGACTTTGTTTCTGATTTCCAGTTCTTTTTCAAGAAAGGTTGCTAGCCTGTCGAGGATTGTATCAAGGATGCCTCCGGCTTCTGCAGCTCTGACCATTGATACGTAGAGCTCTGTAAAGCATTGTGGCTGATTATTTAGGGCTGCGGCGAGGGGCTTGCCGGATTCTATTTCGGCGATGACGGCGAGCTGGGCGCGGAGCAGAGCGGGATCCTTTGTTTGTGATGACAGGACATCAAGACAGCGGAGAACCGGAAGCCCTGCATCGATCATCACCGCAAACTGCCGTGAGAATATGACCAGAGCTTCAAGCTTTGGACGTGCCGTCGCTGCCGTCTTGTTTTGTACGCGCGCGCTACCAGGTTTGACTTCGAGGATGTGGAGCCCCTGATGTTGAAGCCGTTGAACGGCAGCGCCAAGGGTATCAGCGTCTATTTGAGCTCGAATCGTTCTCCCTGCTGCATCGACAGCATTATATTGAAAAGAAGGCATCGCTTAGGCTGCCTTGGATGATTGACTATAGACGTTTTGCACCCGCAGATATCTTTGGAGAGATTCTCGATCGATTGCGCGTTCGAGTGCATCTGAATTGCTGATGAATCCTTGTTTCACAAGATCTGATAGGACCCGGTCCATACTGATCATTCCCGCTTCTGCCCCGGTTTCGATTGCATTTGCGAGTTGATGTGTTTTGCCTTCCCGAATCAGCGACCTTACGGCTGCGGTCGCAGTTAGGATTTCTATGCCTGCGATTCGCCCGCCACTAACTTTGCGGATGAGTTGTTGGGAGATGACAGCCTGCAGGGATCCGGCCAGCTGCGTTCTGACTTGGTTTTGTTGTTCTGCTGGAAAGGCATCTATAAATCGGTCTATGGTGCTAGGTGCGCTTCTAGTGTGGAGTGTTGCAAACACCAAGTGTCCGGTTTCAGCCAGAGTGAGTGCAGCCCGCATGGTTTCCAGATCACGGAGCTCCCCGACAACGATGACATCCGGGTCCTCGCGAAGAGCGCTTCGCATCGCACTTTGAAAATCTGCAGAATCTGTACCTATCTCGCGCTGATTGACCATCGCGCGACGATTTTGAAACGTGTATTCGATAGGGTCCTCGAGTGTGAGAATATGTACTGCACGTTCCCTGTTGATGTGATCAACCATCGCAGCAATCGTCGTTGACTTTCCTGAACCCGTTGCGCCGGTGACCAGGATGAGGCCTGCGTGGCACCTGGTAAGGTCGCTGAGTATGTGTGGCAATCTTAAACTCTCAATACTTGGGATGTGGGCTGGTATCGGGCGGATTGCAGCGGCGAAGGTTCCCCGTTGCTGGTAAGCATTTACGCGGAATCGTCCAAAGTCATCGATGACATATGTGAAGTCAGCATCTTTTGTACGGTGCATCCGACTCTTTTGGTCCGTGGCTAACAGAGCCTCAACAAGCTGTTTTGCTTCATCGGGGGACAGCAATGTAGATCCGGCCGGATGTAGCGTTCCATCCTGCCTGATCATCGGTGGGAGTCCAGCTGATATGTGGATGTCGCTGGCACCTGCGTTAACAGCATCCATCAGAATCTGATTAATCTTCGCCTGTGCAGGGATTGTCACCGGTGTGTGGTTTGCAATCGCTGCCTGTGATGTCTGTGGGTATATGGTTGAGTACATGCCGTGTCACTCCGTGATAATTGGATATTCGGAGGTCCGCGGGTTTACCTTGATATGGACATTTTCACCTTCCTGATTACAAATTCAAGTCCCCGTATTTTCAACAGTAACTTTTTACTTGACACACCAAAACCTGTTAGTTATACTTAGTGCCCGTGGTGGAAAACCCGGCGCGAAAAACGCGAAAATAATTAAAATAACGGATTATTGTGAAATTCCGTTTAGTGGTATTGATGGAGACAAAT
>CAZSGJ010000030.1:9770-12556 GCA_964606305.1 uncultured Armatimonadia bacterium | reverse complement strand
TAATCCACCACTTCATCTCTGTCCTCCTCCTCGCCGCAGTCCAGTCCGCATCCTCTGGCTCACGATTCTTAACCATTCTCAAGGATCTCTACTCCACCCTCCCTGGTTATCTTGCCGGAGCCGCAATCGTCGCTGCGATACGTATCGGCTTGCACCTATCAGGTGGGCGCTATGAAGTCGTGTTACCTCTTGTCGTCATCGCTGCGCCCATTGGCATGCTCGTACTACGCGAACAAAAGCTGAAGCGTGAGCTTGTTGAACGTAACGATGCACTTGAAACACTACTCAAATCGACGGTCGAGGCATTTGCTCTCGCAATCGATGCCAAAGACAGATACACACAGGAGCACATCGGCCGCGTCCGTAAGTTGGCAGTGGCAATAGCCAGGCGCCTCGGCCTGTCTGACGCCGATGTTCAAGCAATCGAGATTGGTGCTGCCCTCCATGATGTCGGCAAGCTCGGTATCCCGGAACACATTCTGAATAAACCTGGCCGCCTCACGGACGATGAGTTTACTCTCGTCAAGAAACACGCCGAAATCGGTGCCCGCATTTTGGAACCCGTTAATTTTCCAGGACCCGTGATGGGTGTGGTAAAGCATCACCACGAAAAGTGGGATGGAAGCGGTTATCCGGATGGACTCGTCGGACAGGACATCCCCCTCGGAGGTCGAATCCTTGCGGTTGCGGATGTCTACGATGCGCTTACATCTGACCGACCGTACCGGGAGGGCTGGACCCACGAGCGAGCCCTTCTACATATCCAGGACTCAACTGGAACGCACTTTGATCCGAGCGTCGTAGCCGCCTTTGAACAAGTAATCATCGAGAACCCCAGCCTTGCTGCTGTTACCGTACGTCCTGATGCCGTATCTACCGAAGTCGCAACCGCAATCAATCGGGCATCCTTCGAATACACCACCATTTTTGAAGTGTCACAGGTGCTGTCGACAATCCGGGATGTCCGAGAAACGACAGACATGGTTGCCGAAAGAATTCGTATTCTTTTCCAGGCGGACACATGTGCCATCATTCTTAGGTCAGGAAGCATCGCACGTGCCGTTAGCGTAAGTGGTATGAATGCAGACTTCTTCAACGCCGCACGCATTGACCGCAAAACCGGACCGACATTCACGACGATTGAATCCGGTGTCGGTTACGTTGGGGATTACGATTCCACAGACTTAATGCTGCAGGCAGCAACCGCAGCCTGGTTTGTGCCACGCACAGCCATGGTTGCACCGATGGAAGTAAATGGACGTGTGGTCGGCACTATCAACCTCTATCATCAGCGCGTTGGTGGATTTGATGATGAAGACCTTCGCATACTGACGAATGTCGGCGGGTTTGTTGCCCGAGGTATCGATAATGCAAATGAATTGGAAGAACATCGCGAATCAGCAATCACCGATGTGCTAACGGGACTTAGAAACGCCCGTTACCTAACCACAGTCGTTGAGAGAGCCGTAGTGCGTGCCGAAGCATCCAGCGTTCCATTCTCCATCCTCATGTTGGATTTGGACAACTTTAAGAAAATCAATGATTCGTACGGACACGTCTTTGGGAATGAAGTTCTCAAGTCGCTGGGAAACACCGTCGATTCCGTCCTACGCGATAAGGATGTCGTTGCAAGGTACGCCGGAGATGAGTTTGTCGTGCTTTTGCCGGATACCGACAAGACATCGGCAAAACACATCGCCCAGCGACTAAGTGCAGCCATCTCTGAAATGTCACTCACCCATATCGGTGAGACAACGCAACGTGTGTCTATATCGGCCAGTATTGGCATCGCGATGTTTCCTGATCACGGCACCGACCTCGAATCGCTTTTGCACCACGCGGATTGCGCAATGTATGAGAGCAAAGCAGGAAAACGAATCGTTACCCCAGTGACACCTGCGGCGGCATCAGTCAAAAATGCAGCGTAAGAAATGATCTCTCAGCCCACCGCCGATTCGGGGATCATCTGGCAACACTCACAATCTCTCGATGACGTCATCAGGCAGGCTGCCGATAAATGTAGCCTCGTCAATCACCGGAATACCGAGTGACTCTGCTTTTGCAAGCTTGGAGCCAGCACCCGGACCTGCCACGACGCATGTTGTTTTCTTGCTAACGGAACCTGTAGCCGTTCCACCGAGAGAACGTACAAGTGCCTCAGCGCTCTCTCTTGTAAGATGCTCAAGTGCTCCCGTAAAGACATAAACATGCCCGGTGAGGATATCTCGTGAAACAGGACCCGATGCATCCTCAACGCGAACGCCAGCCGACAGGATGTCATCGATGCTGGATTGATGCCTCGAAAACCAATCCGTTACAGACTCTGCGGTACTAAGCCCGATCTCATGTACTTTGATCAGTTCATCAACTGTTGCACCCCGGATAGCTTCAAGTGTTACGAAGTGATTTGCTAGAATTTCCGATGCACGTTCTCCAATATGCCGTATTCCAAGCGCATAGATGAATCGCGCGAGGCTGATATTTCTGCTGGCATCAATTCCGGCTGTTAGATTATCAACCAGTTTTGCACCCATTCGGTCTAATTTCAAAAGTTGTTCGGGTGTGATACGAAAGATGTCCGCAGCACATGTCACGATTCCAGCATCGATCATCTGGGCAAGACGCTCGCCACCCAGACCATCGATATTGAATGCCAGCCTGCTGACAAAGTGCTCCAGCCTTGTCTGAAGTTGCGCTGGACACTCTGCTACATTCGGACACCGGATCACTGCCTCGCCATCCGGGCGGACTAACTCTGTCCCACAGCTTGGGCACATGGCTGGAAT
>CAZSGJ010000030.1:2735-9670 GCA_964606305.1 uncultured Armatimonadia bacterium | reverse complement strand
TTGTATGCAATCGCCCATCGAGGAGCACGCGCTACGGCACCGAGGCGGCGCTGCATGTCGGCATCGTTTACCTTGACAACCATGCCATCGGTGTCATAAGGAAGACTGCTACGAAGTTCTTCCCACTTTTCGATGTATGCGATGACGTCACCGATTCCCTTACACAGCTGTACGTTTCCATCCGTGTGAAGTCCAGCTGCCCGGAGCCAACTCAGCAAGGCGATTTGGGAGGCGGGCTCTGTTCCGGATGTCTCTCCAACACCATAAAACGCTGCCGATAGTCGACGGTCGGCAGTAATCTTTGGATCCTGCTGACGCAATGAGCCAGCCGCTGCATTGCGGGGGTTAGCAAATGTCGCTTCGCCAGCGGCATCCCGCAAATCGTTGATTCGCTTGAATTCGTGATGTGGCAGATACACCTCACCTCTGATCTCAATCAGCTCTGGTGCATCATCCACCGCAAGGCGGAGCGGAACACTTCTGATGGTTCGTACGTTTAGGGTGATGTCTTCGCCGGTAGACCCATCGCCCCGGGTTGCAGCTCGGGTCAATATTCCTTGAGTGTAGGTAAGGCTTACCGCAAGACCATCCAACTTCAATTCACAGCAATATTCGATTTCATCTGACAGGTCCAGTTCGAGAAAGCGCTTGACCCGCGTATCAAAGTCTGTCAGGTCTGTCGCACTGAATGCGTTTGAAAGCGACAACATTGGGCGACCGTGAGTTACTTCGGCGAAACCGCCACTCAGCGGAGCACCCACACGCTGAGTTGGAGATTCGTCGGTTACATAATCCGGGTACTTGGTCTCTAGGTCGGCCAACTCGTGGAGCAGGCGATCATATTCTGCATCTGAAATGGTGGGAGCATCATGAATGTAATACAGCTTGTTATGCCGGGCAATCTCACTGCGTAGCCATTCGATTCTTTCCCTTACATCCATTCGACTTTCCTCTTCCACATTCTAACAGCGAACCACCGAGACCGATGGCTGTGACCTGATTCTGCTCCATTCAGATCACTTGAAGTTATCGATGCAACACCTGATTACTAATCGTATGAATCAAGGCAAATATTACAAAACGAACACACTTTTTTTCTCTGGTGCATAGAATTCACGTTACGCATAAGTCGTCGCTTCAAATGACGTATAACAGGTACGAAATTCGCGTCACACTTCCGGGGTCACCCGGGATATTGACTCGGGGGAAACGAGATGGGTTTCATGGATCACGATATCGAGAGCGTCCTGTTCAGCGCGGATGACATCAATGCAAGGGTTTCTGAGCTGGGTGCTGAAATCACCCGTGACTATCAGGGGCGACAACCACACCTCGTTACTATTGTCAAAGGCTCCATCCCATTTTTGGCGGACCTGATGCGAAAGATTGATTTACCACTTACCGTCGATCTGCTAGGGGTCTCAAGCTATTGCGGTACGCAGTCAAGCGGTGAAGCCAGATTGACTAAAGATTTGGATGAGTCCATTGAGGGGCGTCATGTTATCGTCGTTGAGGATGTCATCGATACCGGATTAACCCTCTCCTACGTGCTACGTAACCTACGCCAGCGTGCACCGGCCAGTCTCCGTGTTGTTACGATGTTGGATAAACCAGCACGTCGCGAAGGTAAAGTTGAAGCCAACTACGTAGGCTTTACAATTCCGGATTATTTTGTGGTCGGCTATGGTCTTGATTGGAACCAACAGTATAGGAATCTCCCGTATATAGGTGTGCTGAAGCGCGATGTCTATGCGCCGGCTGAATAGGGAGCAGGTCACATGTCAAGCGATAACAATAACCAACCAGGTGGCATCCGCCCCCCAAGCGTAGAACGTATTGCAGACGTCACTCTTGGAGCGGGTGTTGCTGCTATAGAAAAGCTTGAACAAGTGGCAGGTGATCTCGATAATCGAATCCGCCACGTGATTGCGGATGCTCCGCAGTTCGTTGAGACCCTCGAAGAAAAGGGACGTCCGATTCGAGATCGAATTCTTGGCGTGATTCGACAACGGCCTACGGTTGCCGACGTCTTTTCTGCTGCGGCGAGAACCGAAGAGCCATCCGATGACAAAATGACCGAGCTTGAAAAACGTGTCATGGAGCTGGAAAGAGAACACGCCGGTTCCGATTCCGGGAGCCAAGATGATCCCGATAGTCTAAACACGCAATCTCCAGCTGCTGACCCGACAAACTAATGCCGGTGCTCTTTCTGGCATCTGCCAGTCCACGTCGGCAGGAACTAATTCGTTATCTCGGTATTGACCCGGTCGTCATTGTCAGTAACTTTGATGAAGCAAGCCTCGGGCATATCAAAGACCCGCTTGTGTATGTGGAAGCCGCTGCGCATGGAAAGGCAGCTGCCGTTGCCAACTTGCATCCGGGGATTGTGATCGGCGTTGATACCGATGTTGTATGTCCCGATGGACAGATTCTCGGGAAACCTGACAGTGTCGACGATGCAGTGCGTATGCTCAAGCATCTTTCAGGGCGAACGCACACGGTTCACTCTGCGATCGTTCTCGTTGACTCCACAGCGAATCCACATCGTGTGCTCTCAGAAGTGACGACAACAAAGGTGACATTTGCAGATATCCCGAATGACCAACTGATGGCATATGTGGCGACCGGCTCACCGTTTGATAAGGCAGGTGGCTACGGGATGCAGGACCAAGCGATGGCTTTTGTTGCATCCATTGATGGTGATCCCAGCAATGTCATCGGACTTCCATTAGTCTCATTACGACGATTATTATCACTTTGGAACGTCACGATGTTTGCCGAAACCACGAGTACGGAATAATCTGAGCCTGTAAATGAGCCGTTACCTCGACTTTTCCACGACAGGAGAGAGTTCTGCTGTAGCTGAACGTTGCAGACACACCTTGCAACGTATAGGCAAAGTGCAGGAGTTCGATGTCTCAGGACGTCTGACCGGAACGATTCCTATCGAAGGTTGGGTCACGCGAATTATTGTCACTTGGAAGCCCGGTCGTAAACCAGGCAGCATCAAGGTTGAACTCGAGGCCAACTCCGATGACAAGGTTAATCGGGCCGCGGATGCTGCGATGTACAAGTTTGTCAGTGCCTATAAGGGCAATCTAAAGTCAAACTGGCCGGCACGCCTCATCCTACTCGGAATACTGGCAATTATCGTAATCGCCATACTTGTGCTTAAATCCTCATCAGTTTTCTAAATCGCACCGTACAATTGCGCCATGGATGCTACTGAATTTGATGCTGATGAAACAGCGCTGGAGCGATTTGCGCGTCTCTACATGACCCCGGAAGAGACCATCAAACACTGGGATGCCTGGATGAGCACACAGACAGAAACAACTCAGGCAGTGATGGAGAAAATGGCGACAACTGTCGCAGATGATAACGAAATCACTGTTGATGAAGCCAAGCAGTTTCTTTGCGTCCAGAAAGTCATCGAAGATGTTGGTGTGGGCTGGGTGGAGAACTGGCTGGAAGCGTATGACAAGGAGCAGTTCATGGCTACCCGTACACTCAAGCCAATGATGCCCACACGGAAACGTAAGTAATCAGTGATCTAAAGGTCCAATGCCGGTTGAGAAACCGGCAAAGAACCGCTCATCAATGACTGCTTGTGCTTAGCCCACAGCTTGGCCTGTGGATTTGGCATCGGGTACTTGTCGACATCCGAGAGGCTTTTCCAACCATCCTGATTGCACGGACTACTGGATGCCTCCACAACAAATGCTATTAATTCAACGCTGTACACCGTGACGGCGTGACGTATGCGTCCGAGCTCACGCGGTTGCCACGTACCGGTTCCAAGCACAGCGGATGCCAGCGTGCTGGCAACTTCGATTACGGATTCGCTGTCCATCGCAACCGCTCTTGGAAAGCTGTACAGACCACCCCAGAGTCCATCCTGGGGGAGCTGCTCGGTAAATGTCTTGCCATCATAAATCGGAATAATAATGACATCCGTGCGGCGAATCGCCTTTGCCTTCTCTATCGGTACTGGATACCGCTCCGCTGCTCCGTTCTTCTTCGCTGTGCAATCATTCCCTATTGGACAGCGGTCACAGAACGGGCTCTTCGGGGTACACAGCGTCGCACCGAGCTCCATCATCGCCTGATTGAAATCTCCCGGTCTGGCTTCGTCGAGATTAGCATCCGCGATGGTTTGTAACCGCCCTTGTACCACTGGTAGCTTGGGATTGTCCTCAATCCCCTCATGGCGGCACAAGACCCTAATGACGTTGGCATCGACGACGGCACGGTGAGCATCAGAGCTTATGGATGACACAGCCGCAGCTGTGTACGGCCCTACACCAGGGAGAGCAAGAAGGTCATCATAGGATGTTGGAAACACACCACCATGCTGCGATAGCACAACCGATGCTGCTTTATGCATATTCCTGGCCCGGGCGTAATAACCAAGCCCCTGCCAGTGCATCAGAACATCATCGAGGGGAGCATCCGCGAGTGCAGCCACCGTTGGAAACCGCTCCATCCACCGCAGCCAGTAGGGTGTTGCTGTCACCACCTGCGTTTGTTGGAGCATCATTTCTGAGACCCAAATGGCATACGGATCCTTGGTCAACCTCCAGGGCATTTCGCGTTGATGGACATCAAACCAGGTCAGGAGCGATAGCTTGGATGCGGGAGTCACGGCAAACAGTGTGGCACAAAAAACACCCCGATGAAAGCCACCGGGGTGTTGGTAGTCGTATCAGCTCGGATGCAAGCAGGTTAGTGAGCGAGCTTAATTTCCTCACCATCTGCAATCTTAGGCTCCTTGAAGAAGATCTGGAAGCCGATAGCTGAAAGCAGTGTCAGGACCGCTGGGACGATAAAGATCATCGGCCAGTTGACAACGTTTTCACCATTGACAATGGTGGTAAAGCCATCCTGTAGCTTTCCAGAAAGGATAGAGCCAAGGTAGTTACCGATACCAAGGGTTACCAGTGTAAACAGCGACTGAGCGGATCCACGGATGTCCTTTGGAGCAACACGGTCGATGTAGAAGTAGCTGGTGACGAAGACGAATGCGAAGCCGATTCCATGGAGGGAGAGGGACAACACAACCGGTGTTACAAGCTTGGTAGCAAAGATGAAGTAGCGCAACGCCCAAGCCAGTGTTCCAACGACAAGTGTCGTACGCATTCCAAACTTGCGGATCGCTATCGGGAGCAACACGGCGAGCGAAATGACTTCCGCTACCTGACTGGTCGCCTTGTATGGAGCAATCTGCGATTCAGGGACACCGAGGCTGCCAAGGAATTGTCCAGACAGCGTGTAGAAGAACTGGAACTCAGCGGATGCGACGAGCGAGATCAGAATGAATGCTGTGAAGCCCGGGACCTTCTTGAAGAGGTCAAATGCCTTCATGAATGCCCACGGGTCTGGTGCATCCGTCTTCGGAGGTGTGTGGGGGACCAGGAAGGATGCGATTGCCCAGAGGATAGCAGCGCCTGTGGAGATAGTCATTTCCGATACCGGAATCGACTTCAAGTTTTCCTTGGCCCACATCACAGCAAATGCAACTACAACCCAGCCAATCGTACCCATTGTGCGGATGACAGAAAACGCCTTTTCGCGGTCAGCTTCTGTGGAGCCTTCCTCTTGGCCGAGGTGATGAAGGGTAATGGAGTTTCCGATACCAATCGTCGGTGCGAAGGCAATGGACCAGATAACGAGCCAAAGACCGAGGCCACTGACTGGAATCAAGCCACCAATCATGTCTCCGACCTGCGTCTGAGTGGACATCACATATGCAGAACCAGCACAAATGATTCCTGCCACGCCCATGAAGAGTTGACCAGGAACCTTGCGGTCAACCAGTTGGCCACCCACAAATGGGACAACAATACAGGCAAGCCACAGGATTCCAAAGATGGCGCCAATCGCGGCACCAGGTGCCTTGAAAATGCCATCCGGGCTACCCAGTGTGGCACCCAAAACCGGGGCCCAGGCACCCCACGCAGCATACTGGAAGAACATCATGGCTCCGAGAAGCACACGCGTCCGTAGATTTTTCGACATTAGAAGGACTCCCTCGTCAGATTCGCAATAGTTTAACAGAAGATGTCAAATTCGGTGGCGACTGAGTATTCACCCGCCTGCCATTAAACACCAAGCTTACGCAGGCTTTCCCGGATATTGGTGGCAGCATCGGCTGGCGTTGGCCCAAGTGGCGTTGGCGTCAGCACCTCGCAGCAGAGAAAGCCCGTGTAACCAATAGCCTTTAGGACATCCACATAGTGCTGTAGTGGCAGCCTCCCCGCGCCGGGAAGCACCCGGTTGCCATCGAGAGCCGTCTCCGGCGTCGTATCGCTTCCAGCATCATTGATATGCGCATGCACAACCAACGCATCCCCAAGTGGGAGGAGCGCATCGGCATCCGTGGATGTCGTATCCAAATGATAGCTGTCCACAAGGAGGCCCAAGCCCTCTGGTCCAATCGCATCGATCAGCGCCAAGGTTTGCTCCAGCGTCCAAAGCGTTGGTTGTGGACCCATCGCGTTTGCGCCGCCGGCACGCAAATGATGCGGGCCAACAAACTCGAGACCCAGACGGACACCGTGCGTGTTCAGGACAGCCATGATGCGCTTGAATCGAGTCACCGTTCGCGCAGTCCATTCGTCCGTTGTCACATCACTTGCCGGAGGAATCCACGTACAACAACGATCACTCCCAACCGAAACCGCTGCTGCGACACGGTCAGCAAAGCCAACCATGCCATCTTCAAACTTTTCATCTGAGCCGCGCCACTCAACATCGAGCCCAAAGACCGCAGGAACAACGTTTAGCTCGGCAAGACGTGCCTTTACACCCGTAAGGCCGATGTCGTTAATGGCATCCAGTGCACCCTGCGCTCCAAAGTCAAAGCCATCGAACCCGGTAGCGGATGCAAGCTCGGCGAAGTCAAAAAATGAAAGACGGGCTGCACCAAGACCGGC
>CAZSGJ010000030.1:0-2635 GCA_964606305.1 uncultured Armatimonadia bacterium | reverse complement strand
ATCGCTATCGAGTCGTGCCCACGGTTGGAACCATAGACAAAGCGGCCATTCGGATGCACATGGATATCGGCACAGTAGCTCTTGCCGGTAAACCCCGTCGGAACCGTCGGGCAGCTGGAGACCTGTTTTGCTGTGCCGGTGCGTGCATCCCATGCAAACGATGTCACCGTGTTGTTCAGCTCACCGATAACGTAGACGTACTTACCATTTGGATGGAAGGACAAATGCCGCGGACCGCAGCCAGCCTTGAGGGAAATCGTTTTGTCCATGTGTGGGACTAGTGCGCCGCTGCTGTTTTGCGAATAAACAAAGACTTTGTCCGCACCGAGGTCAGCGACTAAAACCCACTTGCCACTGGGATCGACATTAGCGGAGTGTGCATGCGCTGCTTCCTGGCGCGCCTTGTCCGGGCCGGTTCCACGCTGCTGTACAGTCGTTCCAACCTTGAGGCTTCCATCTGTTGCAAGACCAAGTGATGTCGCTGTTCCGCTGGTGTAGTTCGCGATGAGGACATTCTTGCCCGCACGATCCAGAACGATGTGACACGGGTGAACACCCATGGACTTTTGTGTGGACTGCACGGTCAGGGATGCATCCGCAGGGTCGACGGTAAACGAAGTCACTTCTCCCGTTTCCGTTTCATTTACTGCGTAGAGAACCGTGCCTGCTGCGTTCGTCGCTAAAAAGGATGGACTGGCTGTCTTTGGTCCGGAATGCAGCTTTTTGAGGGAACCACTTTCTAGGTCGAAGCGGTAAGTGTAAATACCTTCCGAGTCATTATTGGTCGTGTAAGTGCCGACAAAAAGTAAGGCAGTTTTCGCAGAAGATGTCATCCTAAGCTCCATTTGCATGGCGGGACTGCTACAACTGCGTAGAGTCGCAAATCGCCAGTTTTTTCCAATATTCCGATGTTATCCGGAGCGATTGGTTTCTGTCCCCATTACCGGCTGGCAAATTGGTGAAACGTTACCCGTTATCGTGCCCGGCATGACTGCTACAAGTGAACCCTGCTTGCATTATCTATCGATTGTCGATGCAAACATCGGCGGTGCAGAAGAGCCTGATGGATGATTTTTATGTGAAACGTGTATTACTTGATACACCATCGACCGGAGTTATAAAACCTTGCTAAACAACCGACAGGCACTTGTGGACCATCTTCACAGACTACATGACCAGCTGCAAAAGGCACTTTTAGCTGCCTTGACGGCAGCGGATGTGAAGTCGACTGTGGATGACCTGTCAGCGGTTGCGGATGTGCGAGGCGGAGACACCATTTACGCCATAGATACGATTGCGGAAGACATCATCGATGCGTACTGCGAAGAGTGGGCGGCAGCCGAAGGCCCGCTTGTACTTATTTCCGAAGGTATTGAAGATGCAGGGTGGAAAGTCTTTCCCCATGATGCAAGTGAAGAAGATGCGCGCTTCCTGCTGATCTTCGATCCTATCGATGGCACGCGTAACCTGATGTTCAACAAACGCTCCAGCTGGGCACTTAGTGGAATCGCACCTAACAAAGGTCGCGACACAACCTTAGTTGACATCGAAGTCGCAATGATGACCGAGCTCCCTACAAGCCGCGCGCTCCTCGCCGATCAGCTCTGGGCTATCCAGGGGGAGGGAGCATTCCGTAGGGTTCGCAACCTTCATGATAGCAGCGAGCAGGATGCACAAATCCGGCCGAGCCAGGAAGAGACGCTCTCTCATGGCTTTAGCTCAATCGCAAAGTTCTTTCCCCCGGGGAAGGCTGCGATGGCCGAGTTTGAAGAGCAACTCCTCGCTGAGGTCGCGCCAAACGCCGATGAAAATCCATTGGTGTTTGATGATCAATACATGACCACTGGCGGGCAGCTGTATGAATTGATGGTCGGGCATGACCGCTTTACAGCCGATCTACGGCCGGTGTTCTTCAAGAAACTTGGATTGCCGCCAAAGCTCGTTTGTCACCCCTATGACATTTGCGTCGAACTTATCGCCCGCGAAGCCGGCGTGATTGTCGTGGATGAGCACGGGAAGCGCCTCAGTGCACCGCTTGACATCCGTGCCGATGTCTCATGGTGCGGCTACGCAAATCAGGCTGTTCATGATCGCGTGCAGCCGGTGCTTGAACGTCTTTTAGCCGAGTAGCCCTTACCTGCGACAAGCAGGTGTTCACGGACATGTGATAATTTCGTGGGTCATGTTCCGTTGGCCCACCACCATCACCGGGATTGCCATCGGCGACCGGGAACTGAAAGTCGAAGCCGTGATCGATCAGGATGCACTGATCGATTTGGTCAAAACGCAACATGATCTGGATCACTTCCCGTATGGTTGGATGCTCTGGCCCAGTGCCATCGGGTTGTCAACGTTCATTTTGAAGCACCCGGATCGCTTCGCTGGCAAGCGGGTGCTCGAGCTTGGGTGTGGCGTCGGGATGGCGGGCGTCGCTGCGGCGATAGCTGGCGGGATGGTCACGCAGACCGATTACCTTGATGGCGCGCTGGAGTTGTCAACGCGCAATGCAAAACTCAACGGTGTTCAAACGGTAGCGTGTATCGGCGACTGGCGGGACTTCCCGGTATCACTCATTGAAAACACAGACATCGTGATCGGAACGGACATTTTATATGAACGTTCCATGCATCCATAC
>CAZSGJ010000029.1:25466-28676 GCA_964606305.1 uncultured Armatimonadia bacterium | reverse complement strand
AGTATCTCCCAGCCATTTGCTGCGACTAACACAGGCACTGGGTATGGATACTTGCTCCCCCTGACATCCCGCCAGCGAACCTTGGCGATGTCATTCCACAAAATCCGTTGCTTGCCCCAAGGGCGATACACCACCAATGCATCATCGGTGATCACATAGCGGTGCACCAGAATATCCACAAACAAGTAGATGGAGCCGAATAGCAGAGTCCCGATGACCCAATAAAACACATTCGGGTCGAGCTGGTTACCGTCTTGGGTACGAAAGGCCTGTCGGTCACCCTCACGCAAAAGAAACGCTGCCAGAACAGACAACCCGCCAAACAGGATTCCACCAACGACTTTCTGCCAGACCGCTGCCCCATACGATGATGGCGGCATCAGATCTCGAACCGAATCCCCTGTGCGAGCGGCAGCTCCGTACCGTAGTTCACAGTGCTCGTTACGCGGCGCATATACGCCTTCCACGAATCGCTTCCCGACTCACGCCCGCCACCCGTATCTTTTTCACCGCCAAATGCCCCGCCAATCTCAGCACCACTCGTGCCAATATTGACATTCACAATCCCACAATCAGAGCCCACCGCACTGCAAAACAGCTCGGCCTCACGGACATCCAATGTGAAAATCGCACTGCTCAGCCCTTGGGGGACAGCATTGTTCAACGCGATGGCATCATTCAAATCCTCATACGGAGACACATACAAAATCGGTGCAAATGTCTCGACTTTGCATATTGGGGCATCCGCGGAAATCTCCACCAATGCTGGATGCACATACGCACCGCCACTCGGAACTCCACTCATCAGGCGGTCACCAAAATGCACGACACCACCCTGTGCGCGTGCATCCCTGAGAGCTGCCTGCATGTTGTCGGCAGCACGCGTATCGATGAGTGGACCAACCAAAGTCCCATTCGCCATCGGGTTTCCAATCGGCAAACGTCCATACGCAGCCTTTAGGCGCCCGATGACATCTGCGTACCGGGATGAATGCACGTACAGACGCCGCAGCGTCGTACAGCGCTGGCCGCACGTCCCAACCGCACCAAAGACAATCCCACGAATCGCCAGCTCCAAGTCGGCACTCGGGGCCACAATCGCCGCATTGTTTCCACCGAGCTCCAGCAATACCTTACCCAGCCTTCGGCCAACCACTTCCGCAACCGAGCGGCCCATCGGGACCGAACCCGTCGCGCTGACCAGAGCCACGCCCCGGTGTGCAGCGAGAGCGACACCAACATCTGCACCGCCCTGTGCGACTTGATGCAAGTACTCAGGAACACAGGGATGCTCAGCAAAGACGCGCTTGAGGATGGACTGCACTGCGGCAGCGCACAGCGGCGCCTTTTCGCTCGGCTTCCAAATCACCGGGTCGCCACACACAAAGGCAAGCATCGCATTCCAAGCCCACACTGCAACCGGGAAGTTGAATGCCGAAATCACACCGACGACACCAAGCGGATGCCAGAGCTCGCTCAACCGGTGGTTCGGTCGCTCGCTCGCAATCGTCAGGCCCGTCAAACCACGGCTAAGACCCACAGCATAGTCGCAGATATCAATCATCTCCTGAACTTCGCCAAGAGCTTCCTGTGTGATCTTGCCGACTTCCAGGCTGACAATGGCCGCGAGGTCTTCTTTATGATCGCGCAGGGCATTGCCGATCGCGCGGACGACATCCCCTCGGATGGGAGCCGGCACCCGCCGCCACGCATCAAATGCAACCTGGGAACGCTCCACCATCGGACCAATCGCATCGGGTGAAACAAGCCCTACGGATCCAAGCGGAGCACCATCAATGGCAGAATACGAAATCAATGACTGATCAGCAGACACCGCTCCCGCAGTCGCCACGATGTCCATCACCCCAAGGCGAACCAATGCCTGTGAGACGCTTTCCATACAACGTTCCTCCAGCGGGAAACGCTAAACAGCCCCCGCCGCCATCACCAAACACATCGTCTTCGCATCCTCAATCGTGCCATCCAGGCACCACGCACGCGCCTGCTCCAGCGGCACACGGATGATTTCCATAAACTCGTCCTCATCGCGTGGCAGCTCGGCATCCGATAGCCCGCGCGCAAGAAAGCCCCAGATCTTCTCAGAGCTGTAACCTGGAGCGACATAAACGGCATACACCTCCGTCCAGTCTTCCGCAGCCAGACGAACCTCTTCTGCAAGCTCGCGCTTCGCACAATCGAGTGGGAGCTCACCTTTACCCAGGCCACCTGCACAGGCTTCCAGCAGCACCTTGCCCGCCGCCAGACGGAATTGACGAATCAGCGTGACAGAACCATCATCGTGGATCGGAAGCACGGCGACCGCACCTGGATGCGTGATAATGTCGCGCACCGACTCGGAGCCATTCGGCAACGTCACCGTGTGCCGATGCAGGTCGAACACGCGGCCAGCGTGAATCGGGGTGGTGGATGTAATGGTTTCGCTCAGCGTGTCCATGGATCAGTCCTTTTCAGGGCGGTCCACGGGATGCATGATCCAAGCAGGGATTTCAAGCTCATCCACATCACGGGAGAATTCACCATCCAGCATCCGGGCTGGAATCTCATCCGAACCGCGCTGCAATGCCGCATCGATAACTTCATCCGTTGCGTCAAGAGACAACACCGAATACTCCTCGAGCAGGCGGACGCCGCCCTGATCGACAATAAAGACACACCATGGGATGTCATCCGGGCCGTAAGCTTCCCAAATCGACAAAATGCTTCCATCATCATCCACCGCGACCAGAGAACCATCGGTATCCTCAATCTCAAACTCAAGATCGGGAGGAAGTAAGCGTAGCCAGTTCAGCTCATCCGGGGCGCCATTGTCATCCCCAAAGATCTCTCCGCGCTCGGCGCGCAACACGTGGTCAAACCACGCATGCCCTGCAATCAGGAGGTCGAATTCTTCATCATCCGGTGTATAGAGCTTCATTCTGTTTCCATTTCCGAGCGCAATGCTGAGCTATGTCTCAGCGAGGATGCTAGTGTACCTGCTGCGGCCGCACACTGAAAAATCAGTGGATCTTCATCATAGGATCGGCCCATTGAGCGCAATGTGATACCCGCTGATGAGCAGATTTTGCGGATGTCAGGTGTCTCAACAGGTGCGATCAGCTGACGCTCTGTCCACTCCTGGTCGCGTCCTGCCAGATGCCAGGCATCCCCGCGTGGAACGGCAACAAGGTGTCCGTGCCCACTCGTCATCCC
>CAZSGJ010000029.1:4969-25366 GCA_964606305.1 uncultured Armatimonadia bacterium | reverse complement strand
CCGCCCATTGCCTGTCCGGCAGTAATACATCCGCAAAGCCAATTGGCCTTCCGCAAGGCACGCACAGTCTGGCTAAAGCCTGCGTGGAGCGCGCCGCCATCAGTAGCGATGTAGGCAATGCGCAGCGCTGGATTGTGGATCCGGATGGCAGCACAAACGGCTGGCAGCTGGGAATGCAACATGCATACGACGATTGGGGTGCCGGGGAGCGGGTCTTCTGCGTAGTCAGGGTGTGTTTCAATCGGGATGACAGCTGTCTGATCCGCCGTGTAGCGCACCTTGACAATGTGGTCATCAGGAGTGGATGCATCCCCTGAGCGCACATCCCCGTCGGGCGTCAGCACGGCTACCACAAACGCCATCCCGCCGGTTCCAAGACCCAGGGCGATGCCTGTTGTGTTCAGAATGACCGTGTCACCGGGTTCAGGAGTACCGACCGTCGCTGTGTAGGCAGTGAAGGGAACATCAATGCCTGCTTTATCCACCGCGGTGCCCTGTGCCAATCCAGGTGTGGGATAGGTAAGTTGGGTGATGATTGCAATGCAGCGGCTTGATGTCGGCATTTGTAGGATCTAGCCTTTGTTGATCAAAGGGATGCCGCGTTCTTTAAGCGTCTTTGCGATACGTTTTTGCAGAATGATGAGCATCAGGAAAATGGCGGAAAGCGCAGAGCCAATGAGTGCAAAGCTCGCAGCAAAGACTCTGATATTGCGATGTTCCCGGGGTATATCGCTTGCCTGGCGGATCGCGAGCTTTGCTTGTTCGACAAACTTTTTGCCTTCATCTTTGCTCACATAGCCTTTGTCGATGTCACGATAGGCTTCGCGGAGCTGTGCCATTGGGCGATCGGCAATGTCGCGTTTCGCGGATGTAAATCCGATGACGCCACCCATAACGCTACACGCAATGATGAACAATGTTGATGTGTGGATAAGCCGGTGGATGGTCTGAGTTTTGAGAGCGGCATAGCTGCCGATCTTCATCCCGGCCCGGATTAGGGCAAACCCTAGTGCTCCGGCAGCAATCCCGATACCAATTCCAAAGTTTGTCCCGGTTGGCGTTGGCCATGGTGCACATGGAAGGATCGACCCAAGCCCTGTGTCAAGGAGTCCGCCGAGAATGGCTCCGGCGGCGATGCAGTGGATAGCGATGGAAGTAGGCTTGGTGTTCATTGGGTCTCAAATGCCAATGCCCCCTCACGACAGCCGGTTTGGTGTCGGAGGGGGCACTTCAATGTTGGATTAGTTGAGAGTGGATGCCTTGGCGACCACTTCATCAATCCCGCCGACCATATAGAAGGCCTGCTCAGGAAGGTCATCATGCTTGCCCTGAAGGACTTCATCGAAGGAGCGAACCGTATCTTCACGGCTTACGAACTTACCAGCGATACCGGTAAATGCTTCACCAACGAAGAATGGCTGGGACAAGAAGCGCTGAATCTTACGGGCACGGGAAACAATCAGCTTGTCGTCATCGGAAAGCTCATCGATTCCAAGAATCGCGATGATGTCCTGGAGTTCCTTGTAGCGCTGCAGGATGGACTGAACGCCACGGGCAACGCGGTAGTGCTCATCTCCAACGATCTCCGGTGTGAGGATACGACTGGTGGATGCGAGCGGGTCCACAGCAGGGAAGATTCCCTGTGCTGCGAGGTTTCGCTCCAGAACCGTGGTTGCATCGAGGTGGGAGAAGGCCGTCGCTGGCGCCGGGTCAGTAAGGTCGTCTGCAGGGACGTAGATTGCCTGAACCGATGTAACCGAACCGCGGCGGGTGGATGTGATGCGCTCCTGGAGAGCACCCATTTCGCCGGCGAGTGTTGGCTGGTAACCCACAGCGGATGGCATACGTCCAAGAAGTGCGGACACTTCGGAACCTGCCTGGGTAAAGCGGAAAATGTTATCCACGAAGAGAAGAACGTCCTGGCCCTGCTCATCACGGAAGTATTCCGCCATGGTCAAACCGGAAAGAGCAACGCGTAGACGGGCTCCTGGTGGCTCGTTCATCTGGCCAAAGACCATCGCGGTTTTGTCGATAACGTGGGCAGTGGTGCCATCCGGCTGTTTGAACTCAGCCTCAGACATTTCGAGCCAGAGGTCGTTCCCTTCACGGGTACGCTCTCCAACACCTGCGAACACAGACACACCGGAGTGCTGAACGGCGATGTTTCGGATGAGCTCCTGCATCGTAACCGTCTTGCCTACACCGGCTCCGCCGAAGAGACCAATCTTTCCGCCCTTGAGGTATGGGCAGAGGAGGTCGATAACCTTGATACCCGTTTCGAGAACCTCAGGCTTGGTGGCGAGGTCTTCGAATGCAGGGGCTGCACGGTGAATCGGGGATGTCTTCTCAGCGTTTGCTGGACCACGCTCATCGATTGGGCGGCCAAGAACGTTGAAAACACGTCCAAGCGTAGCAGCTCCAACAGGAACAGCAATCGGCTGGCCCGTATCATTGGCCGCATCACCGCGGACGAGACCGTCCGTGGAGTCCATTGCGACACAACGAACAAGGTCGTTGCCGAGGTGCTGAGCGACTTCGACGACCAATGGGTCGCCGCCACCGCGCAGCGGAATTTCAATTGCATTCAAAATCGCAGGCAGATTGCCTGGCTCGAATGCGATGTCCACAACGGGACCTGTGACCTGAACGAGTTTACCGGTTGCCATGGTTGCGTAATCCTGCGCCGGACTTTACCGGCGGTCGAACATTTGGAAAAAACCGGGAGATTCTACCGCATTTTCGGCATCCCGGGCAATTCCAGCCGGTTTGCAGCTTTCACTGCAAACCGGTCTTCATCATACACCCGACAGGGTGCACGCTGCGGTTAATCCTTCTTTGCTGGTGCAGGTACGACCTTGCGGACCTCAGCACCAACCTTGCGAACATCCGCTGCCAATGATTTGAGCTTGCTACCAAGCTCCTTGATGTCGGCCTTTGTTTCTGCTGTCACCGGAAGCGTAAAGCTCTCAAGTGTGGTCACAACACTGGACAGCTGGCCGCTGATTGTTGCACTGATCGCACGCTGCATCTGAAGCATCATCTGCTCACGCTCGATTTCGTTCATCACAGGAGCTGGGCGGTTTCCTGTTGCACCTGGTGTACCACCCGGAGCGGTTGTACCTGTAGCTGCTCCAGCGATACCTCCGCCGGCACCACGACCACCCCCGAATCCAGCACCTGCAAAGCCTGTAGTCGGAGCCTGTATCCGCGCAGACAAAGCAGAAATCTGCTTGGAAAGCGCATCCAATGCCTCCTTCGCAGGTCCTTCCGCCGTCAAGACAGCACCGGTAACCTGCCGGCGATACTCATCCAGCTCGGTGCGTGTTGCATTGAGGTCCTTTTGCAGCTCGCCTGCCTTTTGCTGGGCATCGAAGATTTCCTTGCGCTGGCTGTCCGTAAGGCCGACACGAGGGTCATCATGCACAACCACTGGCTGCGTCAGTACGGTGTCACCAACGGTCAGGCGAACCGTGTACGTGCCAGGAAGAACGCGTGGACCACGTCCACCGCCACCAAAGCCACGGCCTCCGCCCTGACCAGCTCCTGCACCACCGCCACCCTGACCAGGCGTTGCGTTTCCAGCACCCTGACCCTGGCGTCCACCGCCTTGGCGACCACCCTGAGCATTACCACCACCCTGACGACCACCCTGACCCTGTGCAAACAATGCTGTGGATGGGTCCATCAGCGAGAGGCTACCCGCGTCAGCAAGGTCATCGAATGACAACGCGGACCAGAAGCTACCCTCGCGCTCTCCATCCTCATTTTCATCACCAAGATCTTCAAATCCGCGGAAGCCACCGCCACCCCCGGCGACTGCATCCATACGGAGATCCCAGGAAACGCGGTTCCAACCAGAGCCAGGATTGTTGGCAGTGAGCGTACGAACCAGCTTGTTCTTTTTATCGAGAACTTCAATCTTGATCGCCGCAGGGTCGACATCATCCTTGAGGTAGAACAACACCGTCGCTCCGCTGGACTGAGGATTCGGCGCGATGTAGAACTTTTGACCCGTGGTTCCCTTGCGGCTGCTGATTCGATACTGAACCCCAGGACGCATCGGGGCAAGCGCGACCTTTTGGCTTGTACCACCGGTTGCCATCACTTCAAGGGCCGCGATGTCATCCAAAATGTAAATGCCACGCCCGTGCGTTGCCAGAATCAGGTCGTTGTCACGTGGGTGAATCTGGATGTCATCCACAGGCACCGTTGGCAGCGGAGCACCTGCCTTCTGCCAGCTTGCTCCGCGGTCAAACGACACATAGAGACCACGCTCAGAGCCTGCGAAGAGCAGGTTTTCTGCACGGTGGTGCTCACGGATGACAGAGAGCGTATGGAACTCAGGGATGCCATTGGTGATGCGCTTCCATGTCTGCCCAAAGTCTTCTGTCACATAAATGTATGGAGTGAAGTCATTGGAGCGGTGGCCATCAAATGTCACATAGCAGCGGCCCGCAGCAAAGCGGCTTGGCACGACACGCGAGACAAAGGTGTCCTTTGGAAGGCCAGGAATCTTGCCATTGAAGTTCTCCCACGTCGCTCCACCATCCTTGGAAAGCTGGAGGTTTCCATCATCAACACCAACCCAAAGCACACCCTTCTGCGCCGGGCTTTCCTCAACCGTGACGATCTCGGAGAAGCCATTCTCGCCATCTCCACTCGACATCACGGCTCTGGTAACCTGGCGACCCATAATTGGCAGCTTATTACGGTCAAGACCTTGGGTTAAGTCCTTTGTGCCTACCCAGTGATCGCCACGGTCCTTTGAAATAAAGAGCTTGTTGGCGGCTACATACACTGTCTTTGGGTCATGCGGGGACAGCGAGATTGGCGTGTTCCAGTCCCAGCGCAGGGCATCCCCACTTGGGTCACGTGGGCGGATACTCTTGCTCTCACCCGTCGTCGGATTAATGCGGCTGACGGCACCATTCTGCGATTCCGCGTACACGATGTCCGGGTTGGTTGGGTCAACCTTGGCCTGGAAGCCATCTCCACCCTGAACGTTAAACCACTCATCATTGGTCACGCCACGGCTATCAAGCGTTCGGCTTGGTGCACCCCACGTACCATTGTCCTGAAGGCCAGCGTAGACGTAGTAAGGGAACCGGAAGTCGTAGCCAACTTCATAAGGCTGGGAAATAGGGAAGGTATTCATGTAGTCCCATGACTTACCTGTGTCATAGGATGCCTGAATACCGCCATCACAGCCGAGAAGAATATGCCGCGAATCCTTTGGGTTGATCCAGATCGCGTGGCCATCCGCGTGGACCTGCGAGCGAACGATGTAATCGCTCGGGAAGGTCTTACCACCATCCTTGGAGTAGTACATCGAGACGCCAAGCACCCAGACATTCTGGTCGTTGTTCGGATCGATACGAACCTGGCTGAAGTACATCGGGCGCGGGTTTGTATCCGAAAGGTAAACCCAGGAGTCTCCACCATCATCTGAGCGGTACAACCCACCATTGCCCGCAGGCGTCTGGGTTGAACCTGAGTTCTTGGACTCAACCGTAGCGTACAGAATCTTGCCATTGCGCTTGTAAATGTCAAGACCGATACGGCCAAGCTCCGTCTCAGGAAGACCCTTTGTTAACTTTGTCCAGGTCTTTCCGCCATCCGTTGACTTGTGTAAACCGGAGCCCGGACCCGAACCCGCATAGCCAAATGCGGTTCGCTGACGCTGGTACATCGCAGCAATCAGAACATCCGGGTTCTGCGGATCCATCACGATATCTGTACACCCTGTCAGGTCATTGACGAAGAGAACACGTTCCCAGGACTTTCCGCCATCCGTGGACTTGTAGACGCCGCGCTCTTCATTTCCGCCCCAGAGACGGCCCATTGCTGCCACGTAAAGGACATCCGGATTCGTCGGGTGCACGACGACACGCCCGATGTGCTGGGTCTTCTCAAGGCCGATATGGGTAAAGGTGTTGCCACCATCCGTGGACTTGTACATCCCGTTGCCCCAGCTCGAGCTCTGGCGGTTGTTGGATTCACCGGAGCCGACATAAAGGACATCCGGGTGGCTCTGACTTACCGCCAGGTCGCCGATGCTTCCTGTTTCGAAGTTCTCGAAAATGGGCTTGAACGTCGTACCGTTGTTTGTGGTCTTGAAGATGCCACCGGCTGCGGTTGCAACATAGTAGGTGTTTGGGTCGGAGTCTACAACCGCGAAGTCATTGATACGACCACCCATGATTGCTGGCCCGATTGCGCGCCATGGCAGGTTTTCAGGTAGCTTGACCTGTGCCTTTGCCGGGGCAGGCGCGTAAATACCGATACTTGCAAGTGTGATTGCGGTGAGGATAACAGAGCGTTGGGACTGCACGTCTAACTCCAATCTTAGTGATAAGACTCTTGTATTGGGATGATGGCAAATAGCGACATCACCCCGCTGCGGGGCAGGAGGCAGTCGCATTTAGATGGCAGAATACCCCATCGGGTCCCGACCCGGTATCCCGAACAGGCTTAAATCACTTTCGGATGCTTATTCAGTGAGCGGTTCACCCACGAAATGACAATGCTCCTTAGCCGATCTGTTTGGATATCTACCAATGTCAACAGATATCCTCCGACAACGGATGCAAGTACCGCGAGTGTGACATCTATCCAAGCTGCGCATCCGGTTTTCACGATGCCGAGCACCAATGCTGTATGCGGTATCCAGTGCCACAGGTAGAGCGGAAAGGACATCCGGCCAAGAAAGGCATCTGTCGCATTTGGTTTTGCTGTCAGAGTTGCTGCAAGTAGCGGGATTGCGATAAGGCTTGCGACAAGGTCTATGGATGTTCTTATCGGGAGCACCGTGAGCTGTTCTGGTGTGAGGTTGATACGTTGGATATGCCATATGAGTGGTCTAAGCGGTGGGGCAGCCAAGCATAGCCCGAGAGCTGTGATGAGGATGCCAACGCTGGTTAGGACATGCCTACGTGTGGGTGTGTAGGATGTGGTCTCCAGCCACATCCCGGCGAGGAAGAGTGGCAGCCAAATCCACAGCCATGGCTTGATGATATTGCCGATGATGCCCGCGGCGGCAAGGCTGACGGTGAGGCTGATGACAACCAGCCATCCGAGAACGCGGGATGGCCGGTCGAGCGAAAACAGCCAAGGAGCGAAGACGGCGAAGGCCAGATAGAACTGCAATTCGACATCGAGTGACCATGCCGGCGCGAGAGGCACGTACGTTCCCGTGCAGCCGACAATCAGCACTTGGCGTAGCAGCCATCCGGGGGTGGCTCCGCTGCGGTCGATGGGCAGCAGCAAGACGAGTACCGTGCAAAGGAGAAGCATTGGGGCAATGCGCAGCCAGCGGGATGCCAGGAAGACGGCTCGTGGCTGATTGGTTTTGCTGTACTTTTGCTTCCACATTTTTGTGATCCAGTAGCCGGACAAAATGTAGAAACAGCAAACGGCGAAGTTACCCGAGCGCAGTGGTGTGAAGTGGTAGCAAATGACAAGGATGGCGAGGACGAAGCGGGTAGCCCCCGGCCCCGCCAGTAACTCCATCACGTTACGCACATCACCCATGCAAGGCTGCTTGCATCCAGAGGATTGTCGTGCGCGTCTCTGTCATCATTGTGGACACGATTCTACCAAGCAACAAAACAGCCCCCGGAGAAAGTCCCCGGAGGCTGCCATTCTGATGCGAAACCAGACTAGGCGATATCGAAGCGGTCGAGGTCCATCACCTTTGCCCATGCAGCAACAAAGTCCTTGACGAACTTATCGCTGGCATCCGATGCTGCATATACCTCAGCAACGGCCCGGAGCTCAGAGTTGGATCCGATGATCAGGTCTGCGCGGGTTGCAGACCACTCGACAGCACCTGTCTTGCGGCTTACGCCTTCAAAGGTCGTCTTGTCATCGTTGTCTGGGCGCCATGCGATACCGAGGTCGAGCAGGTTGACGAAGTAGTCATTCGTCAGCACACCCGGCTTGCTCGTAAAGACGCCACGCTTGGATTTGTCGTAGTTGGTGTCCAACACACGCATTCCACCGAGCAGAACCGTCATCTCAGGGGCTGTCAGGTTCAACAACTGCGCCTTGTCAACAAGCAAATGCTCGCTTGCATGCGCAACTCCTGGCTTAGCGTAGTTGCGGAAGCCATCTGCGAGTGGCTCAAGCACTGCAAAGGATGAAACATCCGTCTGCGCCTGAGTCGCATCCGCACGGCCAGGCGTGAACGGTACGGTTACCGTCTTGCCCGCATCCTTGGCGGCCTTCTCGATTCCAGCACATCCACCGAGAACAATCAGGTCAGCAAGGGACACGTGCTTACCATCTGTGCGGTTAGCATTGAATGTGCTTTGGATACCTTCATACACACCCATCACCTTTGACAAGCCGAGCTTACTGTTGACTTCCCAGCCCATTTGAGGGTTCAGGCGGAGACGTGCGCCATTGGCGCCGCCTCGCTTGTCGGAGCCACGGAAGGTGGATGCGCTTGCCCAGGCTGTCGAAACAAGCTCGGAAACCGTAAGGCCGGACTTGAGAATCTGCGCCTTGAGAGCGGTGATGTCACGCTTATCAATCACCTTGCCGGCTGGTGCAGGGATTGGATCCTGCCATACGAGGACTTCGGCTGGGACTTCGGAGCCAACATAGCGGCTGCGTGGGCCCATGTCACGGTGGGTCAGCTTGAACCATGCACGCGCAAATGCATCATTGAATGCCTTTGGATCGTTCAGGAACTTGCGGGAAATCTTCTCGTATGCAGGGTCAAAACGAAGCGCGAGGTCAGTTGTGAACATCATCGGAGCATGACGCTTGTTTTTGTCATAGGCATCCGGGACGAGGTCCTTACCGGCTCCACCCTTTGGCTGCCACTGCTGTGCACCAGCTGGGCTCTTAGTCAATTCCCATTCGAAACCGAAGAGGTTCTCAAAGTAGTTGTTCGACCACTTGTTAGGTGTTGCGGTCCAGGCACCCTCGAGACCCGATGTGATCGTGTCAGGGCCATTTCCCTTGCCAAACGTATTCTTCCAACCCGTTGCTTGCTCTTCAATCGTGCCAGCTGCTGGCTCGCGGCCAACATACTTGTCAGGATCTGCAGCACCGTGGGCCTTACCAAGCGTGTGTCCGCCAGCAATCAGCGCAACGGTCTCTTCATCGTTCATCGCCATCCGGCCGAATGTCTCACGGATATCGCGGGCTGCTGCCAAAATGTCAGGCTTGCCATTAGGGCCCTGTGGGTTGACGTAAATCAAGCCCATCTGAACCGCGGCAAGAGGCTTCTCAAGCTCACGGTCACCGGTGTAGCGCTTGTCACCAAGCCACTGGGTCTCGGAACCCCAGTAAATATCTTCCGCTGGCTCCCAAACATCCTCGCGTCCGCCAGAGAAGCCAAATGTCTTGAATCCTGCAGACTCAAGGGCGCAGTTGCCCGCGAGAATCATCAGGTCAGCCCAGGACAGCTTGCGGCCGTATTTTTGCTTTACTGGCCAGAGAAGCATGCGTGCCTTGTCGAGGTTGGTGTTGTCCGGCCAGCTGTTCAACGGAGCAAAGCGAAGGGTGCCAGCGCCTGCGCCACCCCGGCCATCGATGGTGCGATATGTTCCAGCACTGTGCCATGCCATACGGATAAAGAATCCGGCGTACGTACCGTAATCCGCTGGCCACCACTCCTGGCTGGTCGTCATCACCTTGTTGATGTCAGCCTTGACAGCCTTGAGGTCGAGCTTCTTAAACTCAGCGGCGTAGTTGAAGTCATCGCCCATAGGGTTAGACAAAGTGGAATGCTGGCGAAGAATGTTCAAGCGGAGGAGGTTTGGCCACCAATCGGTGTTGCGGGTTCCGCGTCCAGCAGCTGATGGCATCTCTGCCTGTGGTTCCACAGCCATCGCAGCTCCACTGAATGGGCACTTGCCCGCAGGTGCGGCAGCAGGCTCGACTGGCTTTGGTGCTGGGAGAGGCATGCTTGCGGTTGCGGATGACGATGCGGCAATACCCGTTCCAAGTGTAACGCCAAGGCCAAGCAATAGCGAACGTCGGCTAATGGCTGCTGCGGCCTCTTGGTCTAATTCCTGTTGACGTACGGCGCCATTGTCATCGCGTTCAGGTTTTTGATTTGGATTACTCATGCTTCTATTCCTCTGACTTCTTATGGTGGCAGGCTTGCATCCTTGCTAAGCGATTAGTCACTAACGCTGCTGCAGCCCAACGACATCCGTGATGCAAACAAAGCACGCATCACGAAGTTCCCGAAAACGGGATGCCACCGTTAGATTACCTGTCTAAACACATGATGGAAGTCCGGATTATGGCATATTTGAGAATTGTTCTCAGGAAGTTATTTAGATTTACTTAGGTAAAAAACAGAGCCACCTCAAATGTGCGGGATGCAGTAGGCGACCTGTCAGGTGCCCAAAGTACCTGTACCTAGGCGTCGGCGACTCCGGATGCTTCGAGCTCGGCGCGGAACTGTTCTGCGTAGAGCTTGGCGTAATTTCCACCCTGCTCAAGAAGCTCTGCGTGGGACCCTAATTCAACGATCTTGCCTTTTTCCATCACGACAATCTTATTTGCTTTCACAATTGTCGAGAGGCGGTGTGCAATCACAAAGCTCGTCCGCCCTTCCATCAGGCGGTCCAATGCTTCCTGAATCAGCGCTTCCGTCTCGCTGTCGAGTGAGCTTGTGGCTTCATCAAGAACCAAAATCCTCGGATCAGCGAGCAACGCTCTCGCAATGGCAAGGCGTTGCTTCTCACCGCCAGACAGCTTGACACCCTCTTCACCAATCTTGGTGTCGTAGCCATCTGGGAAGGCCTCTATGACATGATGCAGGTTCGCTGCGGTTGCGGCCGAGACAATGTCGGCATCCGATGCACCAATCCGCCCGTAGCGAAGGTTTTCCCGAATGGATGTATGAAACAGCAGACTTTCCTGGAGGACGACGCCGATTTGGCGACGAAGGGACATCAGGTCGATATCACGCAAATCATGGCCATCGATGGTAATCTTGCCGCCGGTGACATCGTAGTGGCGAGACAGCAGATTGATCATCGTCGTCTTGCCGCTACCTGAGCCTCCGACAAAGGCAATCATTTCACCTGGCTGAATATCAAGCGATATTCCCTTAAGCACAGGTTGATCAGGTTCGTACTCAAACCAGACATCTTCAAAACGAATATTGCCAGTGATGACCGGCATATCCGGCGCGCCATCCGCGCTCTTGACCGCTGGCGGAGTATCGAGCAGTTTAAAGATACGATTCAACCCCGTCTGGGCTCTGGCAAACTGGTCATTCAGCTGAATCAAACGAATGGTTGGGCCGTAGAGGTAAACATTCACCAAAATTAAAAACGCGACAAGGTCGCCCTGTAGCATCCCGCCATTGATCACACGCATCCCACCAACGGCCAGAATAATGGCGGTGCCAATCGCGGTGATGAACTCAGCCCGCACCCAAAGTCCAGTCCCGAGCCGTGACTGATTGATGTTCAGATTGAGGTTGTCGCGGTTGAGCGATACATATTGCCGGACCTCTGAACGCTCCTGAGCATAGGACTTGACGACTTGCACACCGGCAAGTTTTTCCTGAAGGTCGGAAAAGATCATCCCCCGAAGCTCAGAAATCTTCGTTGCATTATCGCTAAGCGGACGGCGGGACAGCAGAAAGTTACCCACATAAATGGGGTACACGGACAGTGCCAAGAGGGCCAGCTGCCAGTCCTGATAGAAAATCAAGCCAATCACGCCGATCAGCGTTACGACATCCGAAATGACGGTTACGAACCCACCCGTGATTAACTGGTTGACCGAACCGACATCATGGACGACCGTTGCCACAAGCTTCCCCGTCTGAGCCTTCTCGAAAAAGCCTTGAGACAGGGTTTGGAGATGTTCGTAGACACCGGAACGCGTATCCACGAGGAAGCGCTGTCCAGTAAGGTTCACCGAGTAACCGAGAGCAAAGCTGACCCCGGAGCCGATTATGGCAATGATAAAAATCAATGTCACGGCACCACCAAGGGTATTGAATGGCTGTGGGAGCGAGAATGGTGTCGACTTACCTGGGTCCAGGTGGTTAAAAATCTGCCGGATAACCTCCGGGGTTTGAAGCGAAGTAATGGCGTTCGCAAGCGTCAGCACTGCGATCGTAACGAGTAACTTGCGGTAGGGCTGAAGTGCTTGCAGGAAGCGGGAAAATTGCTTCACAGGGAGATGACCTTGCGCCGTATAGGCTACAAATCGTATCACGTAGCCTATGGAGCAGAACATCGAGGGATATCCGCCAGAAGTAGTCTATGAGAAGCAGTGTGACAGCTGTGGCCTGACGCTTTCAGAGCTGTCACGTACAGGCCTCATGGGCTGTGAGCGCTGCTACGAAATCTTTTCCCTCGAGGTTGAACTCGCCCTTGAGGCTGTACAAAACAGGTCTGCACTACCGACCCGCCTGCCGTGGCCAACGCGTACAGGTATCGACCTCCCACGCAAACGTCAACCGGGTGGGCCGCGGTAAACTGGAAGCATGGAAATCACCGTGGGAACCCGTGTGGTCGTTGTCGACCGCGAGCAGCTGCCAGCCGATGTAAAGTCAGGACTTTTCTATCCGCATTACGCCGGACTGACGGGTGAGGTCCTAAAAGTTTACGGTCAGGAGTGTGCAGTTCTCGTTGATCGCGCTGCACTGCCACCTGCCATCTATGAGCGTCATCAGCAAAATGAAAAGCAGCAGCGCCAGCGCTGGCTGGATGGCCTCAGCGAAGATGCCCGCAGCAAACTGTCGGTCAAGGAAAAAGAGCTGGTTTTGAACTATGCAATCCTGGTTTCGCTGTCCGACTTGACGATCTCGACGGATGGCGGCGAGTCACGGATTCTTAGGGCAAGCGCAACAGACCTCGATGCCGCAGAGGAAGCATTCCTGGCTGAGCGCAGCGGGTCAATAACAGAGTAGAGGCTGAGAGCAAATGCATGAAAAGCACCCGGAAGGGTGCTTTATTCATTTCAGGATGTCAACCCATGTGCGTTAGGAGCGCTGGCATATGGTTTGGCGCAACACGGTTTTCAAAATTGCGAAAAGCACCCGGAAGGGTGCTTCTCTAACATCTGAACGTAAGTGTCAGCGAATGCGGTCGGCAACGGCGCGGCGGAAAATCATATCCGCAATTTCAGCACCGGTAACGTTATATGTGCCCGCTTCAATCCGCTCACGGAGGCTGGAAACAATATCTTCACGCACATCGGGTTCTTCCGACAAACGCTCAGCGATTGCACGGCCTTCGGCCTGAAGCTCTACATTATTGTGCAACCCTGCTCCAAGGACATCATCGATGGGCTTTCCCAGATCATGGGCACGTTGCATCTCAACTGCTGAAACACGCATTATCAATCTTCCTTCCGTCGATGTAATCCCTTAGCAACCTTGATGCCGCAAATCACATTGGTGATGCTTCGACATCAAACTTGGTCGCGGAGGTTCCCCCGAAACAAGTCGCAACGGTCATATCGTACCACTAACTGTCAGCAGGGAGATGGGCGTACAAAGGCTGCGTGATAGCATTCCTACAGGTAGATTTGATGGAACATTCCCCAGGTACTTCATTCGAAAAAGAGCGCGGCGTTCATGCAATTCAGGTGCGGGATGACTTGGCGCTGGCAACATGTACCAGTCCCGATAAGTGGCTGATCCTGCTTAAAGCGCTCGCTGACAACGGGATTCCGGTGTTTCACCTTAAACTCCACGAATCTGGCATAACGTTTATCGTGCGCTCCGAATATGTTGATCGCGTACTGGATGTCAGTGGTGGTGTCCCGGCCGTAACCACGATTGAACCCAATGTGGCATTTGTATCGGTGGTTGCCGGGGCGATGCGGGATTTGTCAGGCATCATCGCGCGTATATTCGATGCGCTAGTTGGGGCAGGTGTACAGATTCTGCAAACAGGGGATGCCCACGATGCCGTTCACTGTCTGGTGCGGGAGGCATCGGTGTCAACGGCTGTGTCTGCTCTCGAAAGAGAATTCGAGCTTGTCGGCGGGAGTGTTGCCTGATGCGAGTGATGGTGCAGAAGTTTGGTGGAACATCCGTTGCTACCGATGAAGCGCGGGCTCTTGCTGCAGACCGCGTGGCTCAGGCCGTTGAGGCTGGCTGGAATGTTGTTGTTGTTGTGAGTGCCATCGGGCGTAAGGGGGCACCCTACGCAACCGATACGCTTTTGGGACTGCTCAATGGCGTCGATCCACAGGTATGCCCGGCGCCCCGGGAATCCGATCTCCTGCTTGCCTGCGGAGAAGTGATCTCGACTGTTATTTTCGCCCAAACACTCAGAGCGCGCGGCTACGAGACCATCGCCCTAACCGGCGGACAGGCCGGCATTGTCACAGATTACGAATTCACGAATGCCCGTATCCTCGAAATTCAACCTGCGTACCTGTTGCAACAGCTCGATGCCGGACGCATTGTCTTTGTTGCCGGATTTCAGGGAGCCACAGAACGCGGTGCGATCACAACGCTTGGGCGTGGCGGCTCCGACACAACGGCAAGTGCCCTTGGAGCCGCGGTCAAGCCACATGTTGAACATGTTGAGGTTGAGATTTACACCGATGTCGATGGTGTAAAGACAGCGGATCCACGCATTGTGAAGGATGCGCGTACCCTGACGGTCGCATCGTATGCGGAAGTCTCTGAAATGGCGCATCAGGGGGCTAAAGTCGTTCACCCACGTGCTGCGGAGATAGCAGAAATCCATGATGTCCCACTCTGGGTTAAGTCGACATTTGAGGAAGCTCCCGGGACGCTGATTCGTCGGGCAAGCACAGCCGAGGACAACAGCCCGCGCATCACGGGTGTGACCAGTACCGGAAAGCTGGTCTATCTGCGGTTTCCTCTCCCGGATGTCAGCGATACCGACCGAGCAAAGATTGAGCGAGAAGTTTACCGTCTGCTACGAAATGAGGAGATCTCCATCCACTTAAGTAGTACGGGTAATGGTGCATTTGCCTTTGCCGTAGCGCGTGAACACCTCGGACGTGTATCCGAGTTAATCGATGGTCTCGTTATCCCGGGTGAGCTTGGACCAAGGACGCATCCTCCGTATGGCGTCATCACGCTGCTTGGAATTGGATCGACGGGGCGCGGGATGAATGCGCAGCGCACATTGCTTGCGGGCGCGAGCTCCCTTGTTGATATCCGCGTGGTGGAAGCAGATTTGGTTGAGAACTGCACGATGGTCAGTGTGATTGCCACTGGCATCGATGACATCCCGGGGATCTTTGTAACCATGCTCGGTGTCTTGGATGAACAGGGTGTGTGGCTTTATCAGACGGCAGACAGTGCGTATTCACTCTCAGTATTGCTTCGGGAAGCAGACAGTGTACGCGCGGTAAGGACGTTACATGAGGCGTTCAAACTAGGAGCATTCTAAAGCAATGGATAAGGATATTCTGGCACAGCTCCACGGACAAGATGACATCGACGAAGAAGGTGCTTTGGAGGCTAAGCTCCTCTCTGATGTTTCATCTGCACGCAAAGAATCGCTGCCTGACCCTCCTAAAGTAGTGCTTGAACGGCCAGTTGTGCCAGAAATGAAAATCCGCGGCGCGCGCGGGATGCAGGTCTCCGTTTCGGAAGCGCGTTCAATGGGCGATGGCTGGAGTATAGCCAGTGCTTTGACCAGTTCGCTAATTGCAGGTGTACTTGTTGGTTTGGCAATGGATAAATGGCTGACGACGAAATGGGCTCCAGTCGGATTGATTGCCGGGTTCTTGCTCGGGTGTATTAGCGGATTTGCCAATTTGATAAAGCTGACAAATCGGCTTGCGGCACGCGATGATGCAGCCAAGAACGCTAAAGATGGTGAATCTGCCATTACAGAAACTGATCGATAATGCAGTCATCGGAACCCAATCAACCGGACATCCCGATCGCTGTTACGACAGCGGTTGTCGCGTTTGTGATTGTGAATCTTCTAATTGGCTACAAGCTTGATTGGGCTGTCTTACCCTTTGTCTTCGGAGTTTTGCTTGGTGAGTTGTTGTGGATAGGTAATAGCGTGGTGATTCGTAAATATCTGACACCGCAAAAATTCAGCGAATCAAATCGGCAAAAACGGGCATTGATGGTTTTCGCTCTGGTAAAATACCCACTGGTCGCGTTGTTTGTTTGGGCGTCAGTACGTCTGGGCGAATCTCGTCAAATCATGGCTTTAGTCGCTGGCTACTTGGTGTTGCAAGTTGTTATAGTGCTTCGAATGATGGGCAAGTACGCGGTTCAGTTTCGATCGAGGTAGATTACGGTGCCACAGCAAATACATCCGGACAACATAGATGGTGCGATAAAGGTAGGAACCCCTGTGCAGGTTGCGCAGGGTGGCCACGATGCGCCGTCCGGTGAGTCATCAGGGCATGCGGCGGGCGAGAGCGGTCAAGGTGAAACGCATGCGAGTGTCGGTCATGGTGGTGGTCATTCCGGTCCGGTGCGACATGACAAGTTAGGTGAGCATGTTGCTGGTTGGTATTCCGGCATGGCTTTCGTAATAGCCTTGGTGGTGATTATTTTCAGTCGGATGCGAATGGGCAAGCTCGATGTACGTCGTCCGACGCGTGGTCAACTACTAATTGAGCAAGGTGTAGCATCGATAACGCATTTCACAAAGGCATCGATCGGGCACGGTGGTGAACGATTTGCGCCATTTGTAGGCGTCGTTTTTGCCTTTGTGTTGCTGTCAAATCTTTGTGGTGTTCTCCCCATGTACTGGTTACCGACTGGGGAGGGCATGACTCCGGCCTGGTCGTTTACGCCTGCTCCAACGGCAAATATCTCGGTTACGTTTGCACTTGGATTGATAGTCTTCGTTTTGTTTAATGTCGAAGGCATTCGTGCGAACGGTGTAATTGGGCACTTGAAGCACTTTGCTGGTCCGATGCCAGCTTTAGCGCCATTGATTTTTCCGATCGAGTTGATTGGTGCTCTGGTTCGTCCATTGTCGCTTGCAATGCGCTTGTTTGGGAACGTCTTCGGTGAAGAAACAGTCATTGCTGTTTTGATTTCGATGGCTGCGATGTTGACATCAGGGTTGGTTCCTTTCCAGGTTCCGATGTTGGCATTCGGGGTATTTGGATCTATCGTTCAGGCGGGAGTCTTTGCGATTCTCACTTGTTCGTACATCGCTCTTTCCATCGGTGATCATGGCGATCATGGTCACTCAGGTCATGGAGAGCATGGCGCGGCACACGCGCACTAAACCTACAAAATAGGGATGCGGCGGTGTGACCGCCATCGTGGAGGATTAGAAAATGTTGTATCTCGGTCTACTCGGACTAGGTGTTGCTTTAGGTCTGCCAATTGCGGTTATTGGTGCTGGCATTGGGCAGGGAAATGCTGCTGCAGCTGCTCTCGCTGGCGTTGCCCGGCAACCTGAAGCTGCAGGCAAGATTCAGACGATGATGATTATTGCGTTGGCACTTATCGAGTCGCTCGTCATCTATGCGCTCCTGATGTTCTTTATGCTTCAGGGTAAGTTGCCAACGTTGACCGTTCAGGATCTCACCAACCTTAAGTAGTTACCATCTCTCCGGTTGCGGAGTGCCGCCCGTGACCGGAGAGTTATCTAAGTGTCCGTCTGTATGGGCATGAGCCATTCAATATAAATCATGGACGTTCTAAACAATCTAAATGTAGACCTCAAGTTAGTGATGGTCAACATCATCGGATTTGTCATCCTCCTCGTGGTGGCAAAGAAGTTGGTGTTTGATCCGATTGGCAAAGTGGTAACAGAGCGCGAAACCGACATTAATGGTCAATATGACCGTTTGGAGTCAGCGCAGCGCGAAATGGAAGCACTCAAAGCGGATTACGAAAGCCGTCTTGCAAGTGTTGAGGCCGAAGCCCGGGAAAAGATACAGACAGCAATCAAGGAAGCGCAAGCCGCACGAGATCAGATTCTTGCAGATGCCAATCAGAAGAGTCATGAAATTGTCTCCAAGGCGGAAGCAGAGGCTGAACGCGCCAAAGAGCGCGCAATGACTGAGCTGCGGATGCGTATTGTCGATATCGCTGTTGGGACAACCAAGCGCGTTATTGGTGAGAACCTCTCTGCGGATCGCCAGGCAGCGCTTGTGGACGAATACATCGCGACTGGAATCGCGGAGGCGTAAGCTAACCTATGCAAGACACCTCTGTCGTCCAGCGCTATGCAGTTGCATTGCTGAATCATGCCAAAAAAACGGGTACGGTTGATGCAACTACTGCAGATATGAAGTCGCTTGCCGATGCTATAGCACAATCCGGACAACTTGCAGCCTTCTTGAATCATCCCCTGATTGCAGGTGAGAAGAAAAAGGCGCTGGTTGATAGGGCATTTGGCGGGATGGTTTCAGCGACGGTGGTGGACTTTGTCAAGCTTTTGATTGACAAACGCCGTATTGATGCCCTCCAGCTGGTGATCGCGGAGTTCGTTGCCCTTGTGCGTGAGCACAAGAATATAGCGGCTGCAGAAGTGGTGACGGCGGTACCGCTCACCGATGCACAACGCAAGGCACTCGAAGCCGCACTCGAAAAGCGCACTGGCAAAGATATTGAAATCCACGCGATTGTGGATGCATCCGTGATGGGCGGAGTTAGCGTCAGGATTGGTGACACCATTCTTGATGGCACGGTTCGCTCACAACTCGAACGGTTGCGTGAGCAGCTGATCAACACTACCGGCGCGCTCGTCGCGCAGTAAGTAACCAAGGAAGACACTACTGTGGCAGTAAGACCCGATGAAGTCGCCAGCATCCTTGAACAAGAGCTGGACAATTACCGCAAGGATGTCCCTGAAGAGGGCGTCGGCACCGTTCTACAAGTCGGTGACGGCGTAGCACGTATCTACGGACTCAGCGAAGTCGCCGTTTCGGAACTCCTCGAGTTCCCCGGTGGCGTCATGGGCGTCGCGCTAAACCTCGAAGCCGACAACGTCGGTGCCATCCTGCTCGGCAGCGATACCGGCATCCGCGAAGGTGACCTGGTCAAGCGAACGGGACGCATCATCGATGTACCCGTTGGCGAAGGACTGGTTGGACGCGTTGTCGATACCCTTGGAAACCCACTGGATGACGGTGGACCAATCGTTCCCGCTGGACGACGCAACCTCGAAGTCAAGGCTCCTGGTGTTGTAGACCGCCAGCCCGTCAAAGAACCGATGTATACCGGTATCAAGTCTGTCGATGCGATGCTTGCAATCGGACGTGGACAGCGAGAACTTATCATTGGCGACCGCCAGACCGGTAAGACCGCAATCGCACTTGACACCATCATCAACCAAAAGGGCAAAGATGTTTACTGCTTCTACGTTGCCATCGGACAAAAGGCATCCACCGTCCGACAGGTTGTAGAAAGCCTCCGTGCAAATGGCGCGATGGATTACACCACCGTCATCTCCGCACCTGCATCCTTCCCGGCATCCCTCCAGTACCTCGCACCTTACGCTGGTGCTGCGATGGCCGAATACTTCATGGAAACCGGACGCCACGCACTGATTGTCTTTGATGACCTTTCAAAGCAAGCTGTTGCATACCGCCAGGTCTCCCTCCTGCTCCGCCGTCCACCAGGACGCGAAGCGTATCCTGGAGATGTCTTCTACCTCCACTCCCGTTTGTTGGAGCGTGCTGCTAAGAAGCGCGAAGACTACCTGATTGTTGCCAAGGATGCACCAGCGGATACATTGACCGGCGTAGATGGCAATGTCTACGAAGGTGAAGGCGGACCAAAGGCTGCAAAGAAGGCTCTCGAAGCGATGTCTAATGCAGATGCACTGGAAGTTCGTCGCCATCCACATTCCGGTGGATCCTTGACGGCACTCCCAATCATCGAGACACAGGCTGGAGACGTTTCCGCGTATATCCCAACGAACGTTATCTCCATCACCGATGGACAGATCTTCCTCGAGTCTGACCTCTTCAACGCAGGTATCCGTCCTGCTATCAACGTCGGTATCTCCGTATCCCGTGTTGGTGGTAACGCACAGATCAAGGCGATGAAGAAGGTTGCAGGACGTATCAAACTGGAGCTCGCTCAATACCGTGAGGTACAGGCATTCGCACAGTTTGCATCCGACCTCGATAAGTCCACACAACAACAGCTCTCACGTGGACAGCGCCTGACCGAGCTTCTAAAGCAGAATCAGTACGCTCCGTTCCAGGTTGAAGATCAGGTCATTTCAATCTACGCAGCAACCCAGGGCTTCCTGGATGACCTGCCAGTAGAACAGGTTCGACCTTTCGAAAAGGGACTGCTTGCCTACGTGCATGACAAGTATCCAGAGGTTCCAGTCAAGATTTCACAATCCAAGGACTTCTCGGATGACACAGCGGCTACCCTCAAGGAAGCAATCGTTGAGTTCAAGGCAAGCTTTGTAAAGTAAGTTTGTAATCAGCAAACAAGACCGCTCTCCAAATGTGGAGGGCGGTCTTTTT
>CAZSGJ010000029.1:0-4869 GCA_964606305.1 uncultured Armatimonadia bacterium | reverse complement strand
TAAGTTTGTAATCAGCAAACAAGACCGCTCTCCAAATGTGGAGGGCGGTCTTTTTACTTTTACTCGTTCGGATGTCAGGTGCATTGAGTGACGATAGGCTTAGCACTTTGACTTCTCGGATGACACAGCGGCTACCGTCAAAGAAGCAATCGTTGAGTTCAAGGCAAGCTTTGTAAAGTAAGTTTGTAATCAGCAAACAAGACCGCTCTCCAAATGTGGAGGGCGGTCTTTTTCATTTTTACTCGTTTGGATGTCAGGTGCATTAAGTGACGTTAGGCTTAGCACTATGACTTCTCGGATGACACAGCGGCTGCCCCAACGGATGCATAGCCAGCGTACCAGGCGAGCTTTGTAAAGGAAGTCCGTATACATCTCCGAATTCCGATGTTTGTCGACTGGATGTCACTAACTGAGAACAATTTATCAAGCTCGTCATAAATGACAAAACCCCATCAGAAATTTCCGATGGGGTGGTGTCGAGGACAAAAGTCCCTTTTAAGACTACTTCTTGGTCTTAGGGATCAGGACGGTATCAATAACGTGGATAACGCCATTGCTTGCTTCGATATCAGTCTTGACAACATTAGAATCGTTGACCTTCACACCTTTTTTAGTGCCAATCTTGACTTCTGCACCGTTTACTGTCTTCACTTTGGTGCCATCTTTGAGCTTGACAACATCAGCAGCCATGACCTTGCCGGATACAACATGGTATGTGAGGATAGCTGTCAGAGCCTTCTTGTCCTTGAGGAGCGCTTCAAGGGTTGCCTTCGGCAGCTTTGCAAACGCAGCATTCGTCGGGGCAAACACGGTGAATGGACCATCACCCTGGAGAGTCTCAACGAGACCAGCTGCCTTGACAGCTGTCACGAGGGTTGAAAAGTCTTTGTTGCCTGCGGCAATACCAACAATATCTTCTGCCTTTGCAGCCGTCGAAGAAACTGCCAACAGCAGGCCAGCGATTACAGCGGTATACATCTTCATAATTTTCTTCATCCTGTTCCAACATTAGACCGGTTCCAGCTCGATCCATCTCTTCTAACCACCGTACGGTATATACCGTTCCAAGTATTTTGACCGTGAGATAAGATGTGCATGCTATGAGTAATGTGGACCTCGATTGCAAAGGGCTTAACTGCCCGATGCCCATCGTCAAGATCTCCCGCGCGATGAAAGAGCTTCAAATAGGCGTTACCCTCACGGTAACGGCATCCGATCCTTCCTTCAAAGCGGATGTCGAAGCATGGGTTCGAAAGATGAACCAAAAGCTGACATCCTTCTCCGAAACGGACGGCATCCAGACAGCTGTTATCGAAAAAGTAAGCTGATATGAGCGACAACATCACCATTTCGCAATCAGAGCTCATCGCACTCGTGAACCAACTCGTTGACCAAAAGGTCAATGCACGCCTAGCAGATGTCGAGGCATCTTTAAAGTCCATTCAGGGTACGGTCGGCACCCTTTCAGAAAACTGCCCGGAAGACCGCGCCACACTCGTTGTGTTCAGCGGGGAAATGGATACACTCTTCGCAGCATTCACCATCGCCGTTGGTGCTGCTTCCATGGGAATGGAAGTCTCGATGTTCTTCACCTTCTGGGGTCTTACAGCCCTCCGGAAAGATAAGACCTTTTCCGGAAAGGCTATCGGGGAAAAGATGGTCGCGATGATGCTACCGAACGGTCCGCACGCAGTACCAACAAGTCGGATGAACATGGCTGGTATGGGACCGCTGTTCTTCAAGTACCTGATGGGATTGCGCAATATCGAATCCCTTCCGAATATGATTGCTCTCGCTCAAGAGCTGGGCATCAAAATGGTGGCTTGTGAAATGTCGATGGGAGTGATGGGAGTGACACGCGAAGAACTCCTTGATGACATCGATTACGGTGGTGTTGCTACCTACCTCGGAGATGCAGCCAAGTCCAAGATCACTCTCTTTGTTTAGGATTCCAAATCAATGGATGCACCAATAACTTCGCAGGAACCTGACCTCCAAATCATTATTTCAAGTGGAACGAGCAACGTCCATCAAGTTGTCCTCGGTTTCTCCGCCGCACTCGCCGCAGCGCAAATGGGTACGAACGTGACGGTTGTCTTTTCAATGCTTGGAGCGCATTGGGCAAGCGATTCTGTGGGGCATGACAACCCGGTACCGGGATTTCCATCCATTGCTGAGCTCAAAGACCTGCTTACAGAATCTGGTGTGATCTTGGAAGCGTGCAGTACCTGCATCGAGAACTACTGCCCCGTCCCACTTGGCGAGGATGGTAAACGTGTGCTCCCAGCTGCCATCACCCGGGTAGGCCTTGGGCTTATCGCGAGCCGGATGGCTACCGTGAATACGGTGGTTTTTTAGCCCCGATGTCGCAAAACCCGGATGACGTATCCCTTCAGGCAGAGCTCGATTCCCTTCGGGCTGAAAACGAGCAGCTTAGAAAACAGGTTGAATCTCTGGCGGATGCGAACGTCTACGCTGCCATGCTGGTTGCGGAGCTCGAAGAGGCCCGTGAACGCGAAGACAGCCTCGTTAAGCGCGGCGAAGAACTCGATCTCCAGCGTCGTCTGGATAGCATTCTGCAGGAAGAACGTCGGGAAGATGTCCTGTGGCAGCGGGTTGCGGCAGAGCTGGAAGCCACCGATGGTCTTGCACTCACCGCCGCTATCCACATCAGCGCCGTGGATTCTGCCACCGCCGCTTCAGATACAGGTATCGCAGCCGGTGTAACTCTCAATCACGCTCCGGGACAGAGCATCATTTCCATCCCGGTCACTACGTCCGGAAGAACGTTGGGCGAGCTCAACCTTACGGTAAGTGAAAACGAAGTACAGTGGACCGCACGCTGGATGTCATTTCTGACAAGTGTTGGCAGCCAGATTGGCATGGCCCTGCAACGTCTGCGTGCTGAGCATGACAATGAACGGATGAATGCAGAGCTCATTACGGCACGGGATGAAGCGCTGGAAGCAAGCCGAACAAAAACCGCATTCCTCGCAAATATGAGCCACGAGCTGCGCACTCCGATGAACGCAATTATCGGCTACAGCGAAATGCTCATCGAAGAGGCACCTGATCTTAAACCAGAAGACTTTGTGCCGGATCTGGAAAAAGTCCGTGCGGCCGGAAAACACCTCCTCGCACTCATAAACGACATTCTAGATCTTTCGAAAATCGAAGCCGGAAAGATGACCCTCTTTCTGGAATCCTTTTCCATTCGAAGCACTATCGACGATGTCGTTGCGATGATTCAACCACTCATAAGCAGAAACAATAACACATTGGTAATAACGTGCCGGGATGACATTGGGATTATGGTTGCCGATGTTGTTAAGGTTCGTCAGACTCTCTTTAACCTGCTAAGCAATGCGTGCAAGTTCACGGATGGTGGCGAAATTCGCCTTGATGTATCGACGATTGATCGAGGCGGTGCAGAACAGATTGTGATGGCCGTCACGGATAGTGGCATCGGGATGACACAGGATCAAATGGGTCGTCTCTTTCAGGCCTTTGTTCAGGCCGATTCATCCACGACCCGCAAATACGGTGGAACGGGACTTGGACTGACAATCTCACGCAAGTTCTGCCAGATGATGGGCGGAGATATTCGCGTAGCAAGTCAACTTGGACACGGGAGCACCTTTACCATCGAAATTCCGCGAATTGTGCAGTGTGATGCGGATGGTACACCTTTTATCAGCACAGTTACCACATTCGCTGAGGAGATTACGCATGACCTCAGCAAACATGGCATACGTGGGACTATTCTGGCAATTGATGACAATATTGAAGCCCTTGACCTCATTCAGCGTTCCCTCAGTCGGGATGGCTACCGCGTAGTCACATGTAGCAGTGGGGAGGCTGGTATCGCCCTTGCCCGGTCTGTTAAGCCGGATGTCATTACCCTTGATGTTATGATGCCGCAGATGAACGGCTGGCAGGTCTTGGCAGCCCTCAAAGCTGATAAAGAGCTCGCAGAGATTCCTGTTGTTCTGCTTTCAGTCGTGGAAAATAAGGAAATCGGGATGGCACTTGGGGCGACAGATTGTCTAACCAAGCCCATTGACTGGAACCGCCTCGATGCACTGCTTGAACGTCTCACGGAATCCGAGTCGCCTGCACCGATTCTTGTCGTGGAGGATGATTCGGCAAGCAGTGAGCTTGTTCGCCGCCTGCTTGAGCGGGATGGCTGGACGGTCGATGTGGCAGCGAACGGTGAAGATGCTCTCCGGAAGGTCCGGCTGCGTCGGCCAGCGCTGGTGGTTTTGGACTTGATGATGCCTGTCATGGATGGCTTTACATTCTCAGATCAGCTGCGCGCTGAACCAGGATGTGAAGATATTCCTGTCGTTGTGCTGACGAGCAAGTCCCTGACACCGGATGATCATAAGCGACTAAATGGTCACGTTGCCGACATCCTTACCAAGGGAGCCTATCAACGGGGTGACCTGCTCCAGATAGTTAGAAGATTGACCGCTGCGTCAGAGAGTAGCCTCACGCTTCAAACAGAACTACCCATCTAACTATCGGCCTACAGGTTGGAACTCTACGAACGATTGAAAGTTTCCCCTAGACGGAGCCTTTACCCCGGGCAAGCAGCTGTAACTCTGCGGTATCCGGTCGGTCCAAATGCGGGCAGCACGTATTGTGCATTGGGAAGAGCTTACCAGGATTGAGCAGTCCAGCGGGATTGAAAACATCCCGGATGCGTTTTTGCAGTTCAAGATCTTCCGCTGTAAAGACCAGCCCCATGAACTCTTGCTTTTCAAGACCGATACCGTGCTCACCTGTTAGGGTCCCGCCGGCGTCTACACAGGCACGCAAAATATCACCGCCTGCAGCAAGGACGCGCTTGACTTCATCCGTGTCACG
>CAZSGJ010000028.1:28029-29607 GCA_964606305.1 uncultured Armatimonadia bacterium | reverse complement strand
GCCTGTTTGATGCATTGAACTATGTGACGACGCTTGATGGACTTCATCGTGTCTTCAGGAGTGTTGCGACATCGCTGAACATCGGCGGTGTGTTCGCATTTGACCTCAATGCCCCGTATGCCTTACGACAAGGCTTGTTCAATCAGGAGGACACGATTGGAAATGTACGGCATGAATGGAAAGCGACTTGGGATGAAGAATCGCGTCTTTGCACGGTAACCATGGACTTCTGGCGAACGAACCAGGATGGTTCTGAGGATGTTTTTACCGAGCAACATGTACAGCGTGCACACACCAAAGATGAAGTTCGTGATGGTCTGCGAGCAGCAGGTTTCCATGAGATTTCATTCTGGGGTAATTATGCGGACAGAGCACCGAACAGCAAGTCTGACCGGTGGCTTATCACTGCAGAGTTGAAGGAGAAGGTTTGATGAAGCTGGCTGCACCACTTGCACTCATTGGGATTTTCACTCTGGTTGGCTGTCAGAACAATGTGCCAATCACACAGAACACTGAGGCGCAGACAGGTTCGACATCCCCTTGGTTGTTTGAGTCAACCAGCCCAACAGATTCCCGTGGAAATCATGGGATTTACTTGTCCAACGGTGTTATTGGAATGTCGCTTGGTCCGTTCGGTCCAACAAGAGAATCAAGTGTGTTCCTGGCAGGGGTTTACGATAAAGACGAAAATCTGCTGCCGATTCCTTTGTTCGATGCAGGAGCAGCTCCGGATCCGCCTGTAAAGACGTTTCATCAAACGCTGGATATACAACATGGAACGCTGATTACAGAATACACAGATTCCGCCGGATCCACTGGCCGGATTATTGCATTTGCCTCGCGTGCTGACCGCTCTCTCGTTGTGTTCCGCTACGAAGGTGCCGCACTCAATCTGTCAAAACGCATCAAACAGCGTTCTCTCATCACCGGAACCTACCCGGGTGTGAAGGCAGCAATAAGTGTTTCTGAAGTCAAGGATGCTGGAGCAACAACCATTCTTTGCAGTATTGATTCGTCAATTTCTCCAGCTGCCAAGCAGGAAAGTGCTCAAAAGTCCTATGAAACCTTATTGTCCGAACACAAAAAATCGTGGGAACAGGCTTGGAAATCGGACATTGTCATTGACGGAGATGCGGAAGCACAGAGGGTCGTTCACAAGGCGCTATTTGACTTACGTCAGAGCGCTGCGCCAAAGGGAAGTAATGTATCTATTGCTCCAGAGGGTCTGGCGGGAAATTTTTACAAGGGACACATATTTTGGGATGCCGATGTCTGGATGCTTCCTGCATTGCTTCCTTTTGACCCTGATGCAGCCGCTGACATTGTTGGATACCGAGACAAGGTCAACGAAACCGGTACCCCTTGGGAAAGTGCACATACGGGTAAAGAGCGTGCGCCGAGTGGCTTTTCAGATGGCCGTCATGTGATTGCCGATGCAGGATATGGAGCGCTGCTCGTTCTTCAGGCAAGCAAAGTAGAGTCAGATAAAGCGACTGCACGCCGCGTGTTGATACGGGCGGCCGATCAACTGGTAAAGCTGGGATTCAAGAGCGGTCCCCCATCATCTTTCGGGAAAGT
>CAZSGJ010000028.1:0-27929 GCA_964606305.1 uncultured Armatimonadia bacterium | reverse complement strand
TCTGACATACAAGTCCTCGAGAAATCATTCGATTATCATAAGACTCGACCAATCAAGAATGGTCCTGCAATGACAGATGCGATTCACGCTCTCATTGCCGCACGACTGGGACGGAAGCAGGAAGCTGAAGAGAAATTTCGCTCGGCATACAAGCCGTTCATGAGGGGACCTTTCTTGCTGTTCAGTGAAAAACGTTCCCTTGATCGATGCGTGTTTGTAACAGGACTTGGTGGCTTATTACAGTCTATTGTCTATGGCTATGCAGGGTTGGATTTATCAGGTGAAAAGCCAGTCGCGACGAACAAGCCTGCCTTGCCATCATCATGGAAGTCAATAACCCTCAAGGGCATCCAACATCGTGGGAACAGTTACGATGTCAAAATAGACACATCGGGTTCCAGCGTTACTAAGAACAAGTAAGAGAGATTCACAATGATTTTTCCAACAGACCGCTATATACGCTTTGATGAACTGACAACGTTGCTTCATCGGCTTGAAGAAACCTTCCCAAACCTTGTGGAGCTCAGTTCAATTGGTAAATCGTACGAAGGTCGTGACATTTGGTGTGCCACGGTAACGGACAAGTCAACGGGGAAGGCAGACGATAAGCCTGCTGTCTGGTGTGATGCGAACATTCATGCGACGGAAGTAAGCCCCACAACAGCTCTGACATATCTCCTGGATCAGCTCACAACGCGATTTGACATCGATGAAGACATCACAAGAGCGGTAAAAACTAAGACTTTTTACGTTATTCCTCGTGTCAACCCGGATGGAGCAGAGTTGTTTTTGGCTGATTCGCCCGAGGCTATTCGATCCAGTACACGCCCCTATCCATTTGATGATGAGCCGCTGGCCGGATTGAAGCGGCAGGACATTGACGGTGACGGAAGGCTGCTGCAGATGCGTATTCCTGATCCGGATGGTCCATGGAAGTGTCATCCGGATGAGCCGCGCCTGATGATTCGCAGGGATGCAACAGAGCGTGGTGGCACGTATTATCGTCTCCTCCCAGAGGGTATCGTGCTTGATCCGGACCCTGATATTCTCACGATGGCTCCGACGCGCCACGGGCTTGATCTGAATAGAAACTTCCCTGGCCATTGGAGGGGAGAAAGTGAACAATACGGCGCCGGACCCTATCCGACATCCGAGCCAGAAGCACGTGCGCTCGTGGACTTTATCGCAAAGCATCCCAACATCTGTCACGCCTTGACGTTTCATACGTACTCTGGTGTTCTCTTACGCCCCTATGGCACGAGTGCTGATGACAGCATGCCAGCAGAAGATTTATGGACATTTCAGGAAATAGGCAAGAAAGGGACAGAGTTCACGGGGTATCCAGCCATTTCCGTTTTTCATGATTTCAAATATCATCCAAAAGAGGTCATAACGGGAGTCTTTGATGACTGGTGCTACGACCACTTTGGCATTTATGCATGGACTATTGAAATTTGGAGTCCGCATCGACAAGCCGGAATAACAGAAGGCTTTGACGAGAAGACCAAGCAGGGTTCGTTCAAGTTTACAACGTGGGGACGTAATCACGAACTTTCTGATGACATCAAATTGCTCAAGTGGAGTGACGATGCGCTACAGGGTCAGGGGTACTTACCATGGAAGCCATTCACCCACCCACAGCTTGGTGAGATCGAGATTGGCGGATGGGACACGCTCTATGCATTCCGTAATCCCCCATCTGAATTCCTGTTCGATGAGATCCAACGCTTCAGTAAGTGGGTTATATGGCAGGCCCTGATCACCCCGGAGCTCGAATTGGATGTCCAAGCAACGCATTTATCCGGTGATACGTACAAAATTCGAGCGATTGCAAAGAACATCGGTTTCTTACCAACCTATGTTTCGAAGCAGGCACTGGCCAAAAAGGCTGTTCGAGGCATTGTAATGGAACTTACCGCACAAAGCCCCATAGAGTTCATTACTGGAAAACAGAGAGCAGAGCTGGGTCATTGCGAGGGTTATCACCTAAAGGGAATAGCCAACTCAGGCTATGCAGGGGACACAACCGACTACAAAGTGCATACAGAATGGACTATCCGTGGTGCCAAAGGAACAACGATTTCCATCCATCTCAAGCATGCGCGCGGCGGAAGCAAACGTTCCGAAATCACACTGTAATAAAAAGGCCCGCACCGTGAAATTCGGTGCGGGCCTTATTACTACATGTGGGTCGGCTGGGACTCGAACCCAGGACCAATGCCTTAAAAGGGCACTGCTCTACCGCTGAGCTACCAACCCATAAGCGGACTGATTATATCACTAAGGCCGCATAAGAATCTATGTATCGGGACAATCCTTGGCCCGAATTTCGTGTCCAAAGTCACGAATCTTTATCCAGATTGGCTTATCCGTCGCAAAGAATTTTGAATCTGGTAATCGTATGGTTACAGATTTTCCAACGGATGGGCATAATAAATGTTACAGGTCACAGGGAATCATTTGGCAGGAGCGGGTAAGTACTATGTGGATAGCTTTGATCGTCTCAACATGCGTGCTCATCCAAGCGCCGTCTGTAAATCCGGACACACTGCCGACAAATCCAGAAGTGCGGACATTTCGCTCCAGCCGCCCTCTTACATCGGCACAGCGTGCACGCGCAGCACTTATGCCGAAATACGCCTCGACTCCACTGTCATCCGTTTCCGGAATGTCCAGCGGAGGTGCTACCGCGGCGCAGGCAAAGGCGACATCATTGGTGACCCTAAACCGGGCCAAAAGATCCAGTCAGTATGTTCCTGAAGACATCAATGACAAGATGACATGGAAACGTCAGGGAATTGCCACTTCGACCCCATGGGAGCGTGAAGTTGGGGGATGGGAGAAACGTCCGGATTGGAAGCCTAAGAATACATGGGATGGATCACTCACTCATGTAACCGGGGGCAGCCTTGCCGGCACCCCGACAAGCGGACGGCAAACCTATGATGTCAAGCACCCAAATCTTGTCGTGAATGGGAAAGTTCCGGTCAAGCGCCGCTGAATCAGCGGTGCTACCAGGAGAGACTCTATTTATCTTTCTTGGCACTCCATAAGTTTCCCGTTTAGGGCGACTTTCTACGCTGCTCGACGGGCACCAGTTTTTTTAGTCTAGCCAACTCATCACGAACTATTGCCGCATGTTCAAAGTCGAGACTTCGTGCTGCCTGTTTCATTTCCTTTTCCATGTCTACCAGCGTCGACATTAACTGGTCAAGAGACATGTTTTCAGGTTGCTTTGTTGCGCTGGCCTTGTAGTGAGTCTTGGCTTCTGCAACCTTTTTGCTTTCGATGATTTCTCTGACAGCTTTGATGACTGTGGATGGAGTAATTCCATGCGCAGTATTATGGGCCAGCTGTTTTTCTCGGCGACGCTGCGTCTCTGTCATCGCACGTTCCATCGAGCCGGTAATCTTGTCGGCATACATGATTACCTGACCGCCAACATTACGTGCTGCACGCCCAATTGTTTGGATAAGGGCCGTATCACTACGAAGAAAGCCCTCTTTATCAGCATCCAGAATAGCTACGAGAGAAACTTCAGGCAGGTCCAGACCTTCACGTAAGAGGTTGATCCCCACAATGACATCGTAGACACCCAGGCGCAGGTCCCGCAGGATCTCTGTCCGTTCCAATGTGTGCACCTCAGAGTGCAAATATTGAACTTTAATTGCCAAATCAACCAGGTAGTCTGTAAGGTCTTCCGCCATTTTTTTCGTAAGAGTGGTAACGATTACACGTTCTCCCTTTTCAGTACGAAGCCGAATCTCGCCTATGAGGTCATCGATTTGCCCCTTGGACGGCCGCAGAATAATTTCGGGATCAACCAGTCCCGTAGGTCGAATAATTTGCTCGACGATTCGATCGGAGTTTTGACGCTCAAAAGGTCCGGGGGTGGCACTGACAAAAATGCACTGTCCAATGGTCTCTTCCCATTCCTGGTATCGAAGCGGTCGGTTATCCGCTGCACTCGGCAAGCGGAATCCGTATTCGATTAGTGTGTCCTTACGGCGTTTATCTCCTGCGAACATTGCATGTATCTGAGGCAATGTCTGATGTGACTCGTCCACCACGACAAGAAAGTCATCTGGAAAGTAGTCAAGGAGTGTGTTCGGCGGTGTCCCTGGTCCCCGTCCATCAAACCACCGGGAATAGTTCTCAACTCCCGAACAGTAGCCTAGTTCACGAATCATTTCAAGGTCAAATCGGGTCCTCTGTTCGATTCGTTGTGCCTCAATCAGCTTGTCCTGCGCTTTAAATCGTTTGACGCATTCGAGCATTTCCGCTTCGATTCCTGCCAGAGCCACTTCCATCCGCTCAGGGTCTGAAACGAAGTGGCTTGCGGGAAAGATTGTTATCTCATCCCGCTCTTCCAGGGTCTCGCCTGTAAGCTGATCGATGATGGAAATCGACCTTACATCATCCCAGTCAAAGGAAATGCGTATGACAACCTCTTCATCCTTTGGCTGTATCTCAAGGGTGTCTCCAAGAACGCGGAACGTACCGCGTGTAAGTGCAAAGTCGTTTCTTGAAAACTGGATGTTGACCAGGCGCCGGAGTACTTCATCACGATCGTATGACTGCCCTCGTTTGAACCAGACAATCATATTTTTATAGTCCTGAGGCGATCCAAGACCGTAAATACACGAAACTGATGCAACGATTATCACATCCCGGCGCTCCAGCACCGCTTGCGTTGCACTGTGACGGAGGCGATCAATTTCCTCATTAACCGACATATCTTTTTCGATGTATGTATCGGTCTGAGCGATGTATGCCTCGGGTTGAAAATAGTCGTAGTAACTAACAAAGTACTCAACGGCATTATTCGGGAAGAAATCCCTGAACTCTCCGCAAAGCTGTGCAGCGAGCGTTTTGTTATGGGCAATCACCAGCGTCGGACGCTGAACGCGTTGAATCACGTTTGCAATGGAAAATGTCTTTCCAGTTCCGGTTGCGCCAAGGAGCGTTTGAAAGCGAAACCCTGAATGTAGGCCATCAACCAGTCCATCGATTGCAGATGGCTGATCTCCACCGGGTGTATAGGACGAAACGACTTGAAACGGTCGGTCTGGCAAGCTGGGCTCCTAGAAACTAGTTAGCCCTATTCTAGCATCGGACATCAATGCTCAGATGCGCTCAATGTGCCCCTACGGATTTGGATGTTGATAATCTGCCACGTTTTGACAGATCAACTACCTTTTTGAGGCATACCCCTCCCCCGGCAAGGCTTATGGTGAACAGGAATGGTTCAATCGGAACCAAAAAACGATGATTACTAAACGTCAACATATGAATAATGGTCACCACTGCAATGGGAATAGCAGCGAAATGGACTTCTGGCTGCTTCCTAAAGAGGACAACTCCAACCAGGAAGACAAGTAAGAACAGGGTTCTGAGGACCACGATTCCCTTTACAACTGCCGTTTCCTGTTCCTGACGATAACCGGCTAGCGATTTCGGCCCCCATAGCTCCCAAAGGGAGATAGCTCGTTGCCTTAAAAATCTTGACGGATTTTTAGCAGCGAATTCGATGTAGGTTTTGACGGCTTTTTTCTGCTGATCTTCGGGAAACGCGACGAACTCTGTACCATTACTGTCGCTGTTGATAGATATGAGCAAATTGTTCCCAAACGCATGTGGTGGTCGTGCGAGCGGCGATTTCTCAATGCCGTACAGAAGGCCAGCGCCAATCATAAACCCGCTTACCATTAGCAATGGAAGTTTTACAGACCGGGAAATCAGTGCAAAAGCAACCGGAATGAGAACACCAATCAACAACAGAGATGGCCGTATCGCCCCGGTCACATGAAACAAAAACCCCGTCAACAAACAAACTGGGATAAGGACAGATAACCTCTCTGTCTTCCTGACCCAAATTAGCAGCGTCCCACACATCGCGACAAGCAGGACAGTCGTAGCAATCGTTTCTGTCATCACAAGTTGTGCGTATCGGAGTTGATGTGGATAAACAGCAACAAGTGCAGCTGCGACAGACGGCACCCAATTCTGCAGTCGACAAAGTTTACAAAAGACATAGGTCAGAGGAATGCAGGCAGCTGAGAGGAGCACATTCAATACAAGGAGAGCCTGTATTGTTTGGGCGGTAGGTAAAAAGCTACGGAACATAGCGATTACCAGTGGATAGCCATTTGGAAATGAACTAATGGGCGCCTCATTGACCATGCCATCTGCGACCATCAGGTACATCTTAGAATCGTAAACCAATGGGTCGGAACCCATAAAGAAAACAACCACTAGCCGGAGAAGAAAGCCAACAATCGTGATGCCACTAAGAACCGTAATCTCGCGTTTGCCCAGAGTCATAGGGGTATGTTCGGTATCAGATGGTGAAAGTTAGAGAGTGAGTTTAGGACTGTGACAGCAGTGAGCGCAAAGCGTCCATTCCCTTTTCGACCGGTCGTTTCCTGGCATCTGACACGTAGAGTGCACAGCGGACACCGTAAGCCCATTGGGATAATCTTGCGGCGGAGATATTCCAGCCAGCCGCTGTAAGATTGCGACATAACGCATGTACAGCACTCGAATCATTGGCAAGCCTTACATCGACAAGGACCATCTCGGCATCAAGTGGAACGAGCGTGAGTGACTGTGTGCGTCCGAGTACAGCGGCGGGTCGCCGCTTGCGCGCAATCATATCCCCTACTGTTTCTTTTCCACTGAGGGCTTTCTCAAAGGCGACAACGAGGTCATTTCTAAGTGAGCGGTCAAGACCGCGATCCCTGTAATCAACGCGCAATGTATCGATAACGATAGCACTCGAACCTGGTGTACTTCGCGTGAACACCTGGGCAGAATGGAGTTTGATGTCATAGGCGTATAGAACACCGGTCAGTTTCGCGAGCAAGCCCGGCTTTGGATCATCGAATGCAACAATAGTGACGACAGACTCGCGCTCAGTAGCATTGCCACGAACATCGACAACCACAGGAAAATCCGTTTCTCCAATCAGCAATGTGTGCGCCATTTCCACATGCAGCCGAATATCTTCGAGAGGCGTGTTAAGAAGATAGGAAGCCGGCATAGCATCGATATGGCTTTGAACACGATCGATATCTACTGCAGTTCCATCATCAGGCTTGACCAATCTCCGTCGAATTCGCTCACGAACCTGATCCATTTTTCGTGCATCAGGTTCAGATTCAACGTCTGAACTATGATGACTAAATTCGTTTTCACAGCGTTGAACCAGCTCATCGAGGAGGCGTCCGGCAGAACGCGTCCAGATACCGGGACCGACTGCATTAACATCAGCCCATGTGAGTACATACAGCATCCTGAGCATGTCCGAATCACCAAGTGATTCATGGACAGACCTGATCGTATCCGGGCGGGACAGATCTCGTAAGCGCGCAGTATCTGCCAGCAACAGGTGGTATCTGACAAGACGTTGAACGCGCGATGTAACATCTGCCGGACATCCCAGCCGTGCACAGAGTTCTGGAACCCGTTCAGCCCCTGTAATCTCGTGTGGTGCCGGATTGCCTGCACTGTCCAAACGCCACTGTTTGCCCAGGTCATGCAGGAGAGCGGCAAGGTAGAGAGTGCTTGTCGAGGCGATTGTCGCAAAAGAGTAGCGATACGCCTCAAGGTCATCGTCCATGCGTGCGGGCAACGTCAGGCTTTCAAGATTACCTACTACATTCAGGGAATGTTCACCAACGGTACTGACATGGGCAGGATCGTAGGCGATGAGCCGCATCGCATCGGTGAACTCAGGCAATATTTTCTCAAGAAGGCCTGTGCGAATCATTGTCTTAACTGCCGGCGTAATTCCTGACGCCTTTGCAATGACATTGAGCAGTATCTTACTGATGACCGGCACGCCGACACTGGATCCACATTCCTGTATTCGCTCAACACAGCTTGCTGAAAGCTCAAGACCAAGCCGTTGTGATGCATCGATAGCTGCGGGTACCCATTCCCTTGCGGTGGAATTGTCCGCTTTCTCGTTGACTGTAATGGTGTTTCTGAGCACTGCGACGCCATCGGATGACAACGGCAATGGTCCTTCGAGGCAACGAAGGATGACTTTGTTTGAGAGATCAAGGATTCTGGACGAGTGACCGTAGTAATCGTTCATGAATGCCTGAACAGCGGGCGCATCGGCGATTTTGCAATAGCCTAACCGTTCAGCCGTCGCTTCCTGGCGGGCTGTCGCTAGCCTGTCCCGACGTTCCCCCGCCACTAAGTGCAATGCGTTTCTGGTACGCAGCATGAATTCCCGACCATCCCGAAGGGTCTCAGCTTCAGTGGCAGTGATGACTTTTCGCCGGACGAGTTCCCGGTATAGCGCATCGCCCGACTTTCCGTACCGGACCATTGCGATCCATTGGGCAGATTGGATATCACGCAGGCCACCGGCCCCTTCTTTGACATCCGGTTCTAATAAGTAGGCAGATTCACCGATTCGTTGCCGTATGGAATGTCGTTCAGCGGATTTTTGAAACAAAAAATCTGCCATTTGAAGTGTTTCAGGGTAGACGGAGTCAAATCTGTCATAGAGACCACGGTCTCCGCAGATGAAGCGGCTGTCGAGGAGTGCGGTTTGCGTTTGATGATCAAGTCCACCTGCAAGGATTTCATCCATCGAGCGGTATGCATATCCGACCTTGATTCGGCAGCCGGAGAGGAGTACATCCATGACAAGCTGAAAGGCTTCCCGTAGAATCGGTGGATCATCGGTTCTGTCTACGAGAAAGGTAAGGTCGACATCGGACCATGGTGCAAGACACTTTTGTCCGTAACCACCGGTCGCAATAACGGTGATGTCGTTGGGATTATCCCCTGAACGTTCGCATGCGAGCTCAAACAGTCGTCTGACGGCGGTGTCCATCAGGTCGCTGTTTTGACGGCCCCATACACGGCCTCCTATTGAAGGACTCCATGCTTGCCGAATATCTTCTCGTAGTCCGAGGAGTCGGGCAGACAATTCCTTGCTGGTGGTCAGGGATTGAAAGGCATTGGCATCGCATGATTTCATGATGATGAAGATGGTACCACTCAGGTGATTTTCTGGTAGAATGCACAAGATATAGAGGTGCGTCATGTATTTGTTACATAGCAACTCACTTAATCGCTACATGTTCCATGTGGAGGATGTCCGGATGAATTGGCAGACTTCGGCCAAATTGGTCGCATTGACAGGTGTTATGACAGCGATGTCACTCAACGCTCCATCAGTTACAGCTCAGAGCAAGGATTTGGAGCGTACGCTCGCTGGCGTTCGTCTGAATGCTTCCTCTCGCACGGTTCTCTCGAAGTTTGGCAATCCAAACGAGATTTACATCGGCGACATTGGAGTTCGCATTCCTGGTACCGGTGCCCAGCAGGGTGGCGGTATGGGAATGGGTGAAGATGGTGGTATGGCAGGTGGCCCTGGAATGATGGGTAGTGCCGGACCAAGCATGATGGGTAGCATGTCTGGTGGCTCCGGTCCCCGCATGGGTTCAGGCATGATGGGTTCATCCGGGATGATGGGCGGCATGGCTGGCGGTGGCGGTGGAAAAATGGGCGCAATGGGCGGAGGCTCCGGTTCCATGGGTGCGCCAGCCGGAATGTCCGGCGCTCCATCCAGCATGATGGGTGGTATCGGCCGCATGGGCGGTGGCTCAGGTTCCATGGGAGCTCCTGCAGGCATGTCGGGTGCGCCATCAAGCATGATGGGTGGCATCGGGCGTATGGGCGGTGGCGGCTCAAAAATGGGCGGCGGTGATGGTGAAATGGGCGCCATGGGCGGCGGCATGGGCGGAATGATGGGCGGTATGGGTGGAATGATGGGCGGCATGGGTGGTGACACCGGTGGCGGCGTCGGAGCATTCGGCCGTACACAAAGCTCTGTTGCTCGCCAGCAGGAAGTTACCTGGGTTTACAATCGTACGACCAAGGATGCCAAGGGTCAGACCACTGCTATCTCCTACGAGTTTCTGATCAACCCAAGTGGGTCGATTTCGCAGATTCGTTGTTTGGGATACCATTCTCCGATAAAGCCAACGACGCAGACGCCTTCCATCACAACACAGAAGGGTATTCGCCTGGGTTCCAGCTATGTTGAAATCCTCCGTGCGTATGGCCAGCCTGATAGTTACGAAAAGTCCGGAAATATTCTGGTGCTCAGCTATCCTAAGAAGCATGTCCAGTTCCAGTTGATCAATCAAAAGGAACAAGCGGAACCAACCAAGGCTGCTTATCGCGTGATTGCGATGACAATCGCAACCGTCGAAGGCTAGTCTTTACCTTCTCAGATTAGATTCATACCGTGAATGACGACAAAGAGCGTGTCCGACTCGCATCGGATATTGTTCAAGTCGCCTCACGGTATGTTTCTTTAAAACAGGTCGGGAATCGCTACAAAGCCTGCTGCCCTTTCCACCAAGAAAAAACACCTTCTTTTTCTATTGATGCTGCCCGCCAGACATGGCATTGTTTCGGAGCATGTCAAACTGGTGGAGATGTCTTTTCATTCGTCCAGCGTGCAGAAAACCTGACTTTTCCTGAAGCGTTACAACGCCTTGCCGACATTGCTGGAATTGCCCTTCAACAAGCATCTGAAACTCCGCAACAGGCGGTAGCACGAACCAGCCAAAAGCAACGTCTCCGTGATTTGATGACAGAGGCTCAGCGCTTCTTTCGTTTAGCATTCCAAAATACACAGAGTGCCAGGGAGTATGCCGACGCACGTGGTTTGTCTGATGACATCATTAATCAGTTTGGAATCGGCTGGGCGCCAGATTCCTACGATGCATTGGCCAACCACCTACAATCGCTCCGCCTTGACATGGATGATGCAATCGAAGCTGGTCTGGTGTTTCGGCGAAACAATGGTAACGGATTCACGGACAGGTTTCGTAACCGCCTGATGTTTCCTATTCACGATTCACAGGAGAGAGTTATTGCGTTTGGCGGCCGGATTACATCCCAGCAGACAGACACTGCGAAGTATCTGAATTCGCCCGAGACTCCCCTCTTCTCAAAGAGTCAAACTGTCTACGGTCTTCCGATGGCCAGAAAGTCCATTCAATCGGATGGCATCGTCATGGTTACCGAAGGCTATATGGATACCGTCGTGTGCCATCAGTTTGGAATAACGAATGTCGTAGCAACACTTGGCACTAGTCTCACAGCTGATCATGTGAGAATTCTTCAACGGTACGCGAAGACAGTTCTGCTTACATTTGACGCAGATGAAGCGGGTGAACGTGCCGCAGTTAAGGCATCAGAGCTATTTCAATCGATCGATCCGGAATTCAATATCAGAATTTTAAGGATGCCCCATGGAGCGGACCCTGATTCATTTCTGCGTAAACACGGGCGGGAGGCGTTCGTTGCTGTTGCAGCAAATGCACTCAATATCCCGGAGTTTCGGCTGGATGTACTGATAAAGAAGTTTGATGTCGCCAGTGCCAACGGCCGAGAACAGTTTCTTCGTGCCGCGATACGCCTTGTTGCTGACCTACAATCAACAATAGATCAGGATGGCCTTATCCGAAAGTTGGCGCCCTTTCACCCAACCTTTGAAACGAATAGCATCGGCGCTGAAGTTGCACTACGGTCAGAAATACGCCGTCTTTCCCCAAGCACCATGGAGACTGGTCCACTTCATGGTGGGCAGGTCCAACGGCGTGCTAAGACATTTGGTCGACAATCCCGAGGTAGTCGTCCTTGGGAAACTCCCCAGTATCGCCTGATGGATGAATCCATTCCATCAGCGACGCTCTCGGAAAATAATCATGCACGTGCCCAGGAAGTACTCATTCTGGGACTTACGGATGCAACATATGGGACCTTCGCTCACGCATTGATTTCAGAAATCGGAGGACTCGAATTATTTAGTGCCAAATCAATCAGCCCGATAGTCGAACAAATTCGCACGTTAGGTGATTTCTCGTCAATCCCTACGTCGCAGGCACTACTCGACTTGCTCGTTACGTCCCCTGCAGCGCCTGCACTCACCGCCATCGTCAATCGAGTCCAGTCCGAGCTGGACGAAAAAATGTTGAAAGACTGTACCGATGCGTTGGTAAAGCATCATGCACGCCTTACTCAACACGAAATTGCCAGCCAGCTAAACCCTTCCAATCAGCAACCAGTAACCACGGAATCCTTACGTTTGTGGCAGGCACTTGCTGCAGCACGCAAAAAGCAGGACGCTAACCAAAACTGATTACTGTCACACATTACTTGTCAGTCCAAATGTCGCCGAATACCCGAAAGGGCCTTGCAGTTTTCGTTAATTAACACCCAAGCAATGACCAGACTGCAGTCAGTTACTTGCACTGACCACAACCTAAATCCCGGTCAGCACTATCCAACTTCACACCCGGATCAGCTGGAAACCCTTAGCTTGCCGAATAGCATTCATCGCAAATGCATCAGTCTATTTTTCAGGAATGGACTTTGTGCGCGCGAAAGGTATTGTCCCATGAAGGACATTTACGGCACCAATGTCACAGTATCTCTATCTGCTATCTCCCCAAAATAGGATTCGTTGCCACTTCGTGCTACCATAGATGTGATGTCAAATTCCTTTGAAACGGCGCTCAAAGAGCGTATTCTCGTAATCGATGGCTCTATGGGCGTGCTTTTGCAACTAAAAGTTCGTACCGAGGAGGCTTATCGCGGTGAACGGTTTGCTAATCACCATAAAGACCTGAGAAACAATACGGAAGCGCTGTTACTCCACTCTCCACATTACATCCAGGATGTCCACGAACAATACCTCGCAGCCGGTGCTGACATTATCGAAACGTGTACATTTACCGCCAACTCAATCGCTCAGGAAGATTACGATCTTTCACAATATGTACGGGAGATGAACCTGGAGGCAGCGCGCATTGCACGCGACGCGGCCAATAAGTTTGCCACTGAAGACCATCCTCGCTGGGTCGCCGGAGGTATCGGACCCTGTAACCGTAGTGCAAGTGTCATCATTGATGCCAGCAGACCTGAGCTTCGTGGGGTCACATTCGATCAGCTTCGTGACTCATACCGTGAGCAGGCACAAGCACTGATTGATGGTGGTGTTGACCTTCTTCTCATTGAAACAACATTTGACACCCTAAACCTAAAGGCTGCGTTGTTTGCAATTGATGAACTCTTTGAAGAAGGTGTTCGTCGTGTTCCTGTTATTGCCAGCCTCTTCATCGATCAGGCAGGTGGAAATCTCTCAGGTCAGACCGTTGAAGCCGTTTGGAACTCAATCAGGCACTTTCCACTAACTGCCATCGGTGCAAACTGCTCGCTTGGACCGGACCTGCTCTCTCCATTCATTGCCGAACTCAATCGGATTGTTGACATACCAATCATTGTCTATCCCAATGCAGGTCTGCCAAACCCGCTGGCACCAACAGGCTATGATATGGGCCCCGAGCGGATGGCAGAGCTGGTAGAGCCTTGGATTGAAAATCGTTGGATTAACATCATCGGTGGATGCTGCGGAACCACTCCGAAGCACATCGAGAAGTTGGTAGACGCAGTATCCGGTCGCCCGGGCCGCATAGCTCCTGTGATTGACAAAACACTCAGATTATCTGGTACGTACCCGTTCAACGTAACAAGTGACACCAACTTTATCAATATCGGCGAACGATGTAATGTTGCAGGCTCTCTAAAATTCAAGCGGCTTATTCAACAAGGTAACTTTGACGCCGCTTTGGCTATTGCCCTTGAGCAGGTGGACAATGGTGCCCAGCTCCTTGACATTTGTTTTGATGGGGATGGCCTGAGCGACTCAGCAGCCTTAATGACGCGCTTCATGAATCTGATACATGGTGAACCGGCTATTCACAAGGTACCTCTGGTGATTGATTCATCAGACTTTGATGTTCTCATTGCAGGTCTGAAGTGCTGTGTAGGCAAGCCAATCGTCAATAGCATTTCGCTAAAAGAAGGCGAACAAGAGTTTATTCGAAAAGCGAAACTTCTCAAGCGTTATGGCGCTGCGATGGTGATCATGGCGTTTGATGAAAATGGTCAGGCGGATACGCTTTCACGGAGAATCGACGTCTGCCGGCGTTCCTATGATCTGCTCACGAAAGTAGCCCATGTCGATCCTGAGGACATCATATTCGACCCCAATGTCCTTGTCATTGGGACCGGAATGGACGAGCATCGCACGTATGCCATTGACTTCGTTGAGACGGTCAAGTGGATAAAGGCGAACTTGCCAGGTGCGCGGGTGTCAGGAGGAATATCGAACATCTCCTTTTCATTCCGTGGCAACAATCCGGTTCGTGAAGCTATTCACTCTGCGTTTCTGTTCGAATCGATTAATGCCGGCTTGGATATGGGAATTGTCAATGCGGGAGCGCTCCCTCCATATGATTCGATTCCCGCAGACCTGTTGGATGCCGTCAATAATCTACTTTGGAACCGTACCGACACTGCAACCGATGTCCTGACGGAGCTAGCTGAAAAGTACCGAGGCACTGGTGAAAAGGCTGCGGTGGTCGCTCAGGAATGGCGGAGTCTTTCCGTGACAGAGAGAATAGGTCACGCTCTCCTCTACGGTATTACTGAGTTTATCGATCAGGATACGCTGGAGGCACTTCAGGAGCTTGAACGCCCGCTAAAAGTGATTGAAGGACCACTCATGCAAGGCATGACACACGTCGGTGACCTCTTCGGCGCGGGGAAACTCTTCCTTCCGCAGGTAGTCAAGTCCGCTCGCGTGATGAAGCAGTCTGTGAAAGTACTTACACCATACTTGGAGGCTGAGAAGGTCGACTCGTCATCGGCTGGCAAATTCCTGATCGCAACCGTTCGAGGGGATGTCCACGACATCGGCAAGAACATCGTCGGCGTTGTACTTGCATGTAACGGCTTTGAAGTCATTGACATGGGAGTGATGTGTCCGGCTGAACGCATTGTCGATAAAGCAGTCGAGATTGGTGCCGATATTGTCGGTCTTTCAGGTTTGATAACACCGAGCCTTGAACAAATGATGATTGTTGCCGAGCTGATGGAAGAGCGTGGCCTGAAAATTCCATTGCTAATTGGTGGTGCAACGACCAGTCGGAAACATACCGCGGTGAAGATTGCACCAAAGTACTCAGGTGGAGTCGTTCACGTCCTCGATGCAAGCCGCGCGGTGCCGGTTGCAACCAGTCTTGTCTCTACTGAATCCGCGGTGTTTTTGGATACAAACCTCCGGGACCAGGCTGAGCTACGCGAGCGATTTGCCCGAAAACAAGCTGGTTCTAACCTCATTCCAATTGGAGCAGCGAGAGATAATTCTGAAGTAATTGACTGGAATTTGAAACCAGCGGTACACCCGATAAGCACGACTGCATTCGTGGGTCAGACATTGGATTTGTCCGTCCTTCGGGATTTTATCGACTGGAAACCGTTCTTTATCACGTGGGACCTTCATGGCAGTTACCCGGAGATCCTTAGCGATTCGGTTGTTGGTGATGCAGCCACAAGCCTTTTCAGAGATGCACAAACAATGTTGAATAAGGTCATCGAAGAGAAGTGGCTCGAGGCGAAGGCATCTTATGCCTACTTCAAAGCTCGAAACTCGGGCGACGATGTCATTATTGAAGACGCGTCAGGCAAGGAGCATGTGCTTCACTTCCTTCGGCAGCAAGGATCAAAAACAAGCGGATCCAAGAACAAATGTTTGGCGGATTTTGTGCGTCCCGCCGATGACTGGATTGGAATGCTAGCCGTTACTGCTGGTCACGGATGTGCATCACGTGTAGCCGAGTTCAAGACCAACGGGGATGACTACAGCGCAATTCTTCTTGAATCTCTGGCCGATCGCTTGGCTGAAGCAGCGGCAGAATACATTCACCATGTAATGCGTCAAAACTTTGGTATAGAGCCAGACGATATGCCTTTACAACAGATGATTGCCGAGAACTACATCGGTATTCGTCCAGCGCCAGGTTATCCTGCCTGCCCCGATCACATCGAAAAGCTGACGCTCTTCAACGTGCTCGATCCGGAAAGCGCCGCAGGAATTACGCTAACGGAAAGCCTTGCGATGGAGCCGGCAGCATCCGTATGTGCTATCGTCTTTCCAAATTCCGATGCACGATATTTTAGTGTCGGTACACTCGGGAAGGATCAGATAACGGATTATGCAGCACGGTCGGGTCGAAGTGTTGCGGCGGTAGAGCGCTCACTTGATGCCTATCTTGGGTACGACGATTAGCGGGGTCATTCAGGTATGAATAGATGTGTCTTGGTTACAGGATCTGCGCACGGTATAGGAACAGCGATTGCCAGTGCATTTCTGAAGACAGGAGATACGGTTTTACTTGTTGATGTAAACGACACAGAGCTACGCGCAACACACCGCATTCTTGCTGAAGAATTTGGAAAACGTGTCGCGTTTGTCACTGCCGATTTGTCGAACGAGGAAGGCATCACTGCCGTTTTGTCAGCAGCACGCACATTACCGGGACCAATCTCGTGCATCGTAAACAATGCGGCAGATCAAACTCCTGGTACGACTGATTCCACCACAATAGACATATTTCAACGAACGATGTTTATCAACGTTACCGCACCGTTTTTGTTAGTTAAGGGACTGCTGAATGACTTGATCGCGTCAACGGGTAGCGTTGTGAATATCGGCAGTCTTGTCGGTAATCAACCAATCCCGGGTCGTGTCGCGTATAACACGTCTAAAGCGGCAATTGCGGGCCTCACACGCTCCTTAGCTGTCGACTTAGGTAAGTTTGGTGTCCGCGTAAACGCAGTCGCTCCGGGCCATATCATGACTGATGGCGAGGAAAGATGGATGGCGACCTACAGTCCGTTCCAGCAGCGAGTGTTCCCCACCAGCTACGCATTGGAACGCGTCGGACATGCCGAAGAGGTGGCTGAGGTCGTCCAGTTTTTGGCTTCCCCCGCAGCCAGGTTCATTACCGGAATAACGGTACCCGTTGATGGTGGAATGTCAATCCTTTGTCCAGAGACGGCATCTTTCGGCGGAGCAGACGCGGCGATGTCATTCTCGGAAACCAAAATGGCAGACGAGTAACATCCCTCGATCTGTGAAATTGTGTAACCTGAAAGGGTGTTCGATTGGCGTATTTGTAATCCGCGCCATTCATGACAGTGCTCTACTTTTGAAGCGAGGCGCCATTCGTTGAGCCACCTCCATGTTAGGAATCAGCTGTACTGTTCCTCTTGGAATTTAGGCAACTAACGAGACTGAGAGAGACCAGATGAATCAATGAATTAGTCTGTCTGTGACGATTCTTCATCAGGGATGAATCGTTGATCGATTTTGCGGATTGTCTGTTAAAATCGTATACTTACCTGCAACACGAGTAGTGTCATCAATGAGGATGTACAGGCCCCGCATGTTGTATAAGAGTCTTATTCCAACGGGTTTCATTGCATCACCGAAAGGTATGTGCCAAGCATGATGGTTCGTGGATCCGAGACACCCCGAAGCTTGCAGTTGCGATACGCGGGTCAGTTAGACCGTGAGGTTGTAGAGCGTGCACAACGCGGTGAAGATTTCGCGGCTGAATACCTGTTATATAAGTATCGTAATCTGGTCAAAACTAAGGTCAAGTCCTACTTTTTGATCGGCGCCGAAAAAGACGATCTGCTTCAGGTTGGGATGATTGGTCTTTGGCAGGCAATTATCGATTTCAGAGCTGATAAGGCAATATCGTTCCCTGCTTTTGCGAAAGTCTGTATCCAAAGACATATCATTACAGCAATCAAGACAGCCACCCGTCAAAAACAACAACCCCTGAACACAAGCTTGTCACTCGAATGTCCGAGTGACGATCCCAGTGCAGACTGGAATCTTTCAGAAATTCTTACGAGCGAGAATGCATTAGATCCTGAAGACATGGTGCTCAGATCCGAAGACACAAAGGAACTGAAGGATAATCTTACCCGCCTACTGTCAGAATTTGAGTGGCGTGTCCTAGCAGGGTACCAGCTGGGCAAAAGTTATCGCGAAATTGCGGACGAGCTTACCTGTAAAACCAAATCGGTTGACAATGCTCTAGCACGAATCAAACGTAAAGTAGGTACCTTGAACGTGGGTAATGCTGATTTGGGAGCGCTTCACCTGTAACGTATTAGAGATTTGCATCCTCAATAATGTTATACTTTGAGCGTACGGGAGAACGTTTTGCATATGTCTAATGATCTTTCATCTGTGTTCGCGGCGGCGTTGGAACACAAGATTAATGGTCGCTATTCTGAGGCCGAGGCTGGCTTCAAGTCGGTAATCTCCTCCGCTCCGTCTCATGCTGAAGCACACCATGAACTAGGACTCGTTTACAGCTTTCAGGTTTTGATTGACGAGTCGCTTCTCGAACTGGAAACAGCGGTTCGACTCGACCCAAACAGCATTACGTATAAGTTATCGCTGGCGAAGACATTGACCATGTTTGGCGAGTTTGACCGTGCTAAAGCGCTATTCGCCCAAATTTTGGATGTTGACCCATTCAATGATGAAGCAGCAAAAAACATGGACTACCTAAAGAGTGTTTAGTAAGTTTGCAACCCTATTCAGGCAGCGTTATCTGGTGGTGACGCTGTTTTTGTTTGTCATCCCGCTAAAGTTCTTTGTAATTCTTGCACGGGGTGAAACGTTCATTCCCACGTGGGTCTACCAGCATTTGACACCATGGCAGACAGATTCAAAGGTACCGTGGAATGTCCTGGCCGCCGATGGTCTGTTCGAGTTTCTTCCTTGGCGCAAAGTGGTGATGGAATCAATTGCCAACGGTCTCATCCCTGTGGTTAATCCGTACGCAGCAGCGACATTGGGCGGTCAGCCCTTATTGGCAAATGGTCAAAGTGGATTCTTCTATCCTCTTCACTTGCCGTTTTGGATAATGCCAGCTTCTATAGCGCCGTTAACACTAATGATCTCGATCATTGTGCACATGAGCATCCTGTCAACAGGTACCTATCTCTTAGCGAGGAGAATTGGAGCTCCTCAAGTTGGGGCAGTTTTGGCCGCAATTGGCTTTTCACAATCTGCCACGATGATAAGCTGGCTTCCCCTCTCGACACACCTGACGGTGGTCGCGTGGCTCCCGTGGATGTGGCTGGCCGCAATCCGGAAGTCATACAGGATGTTGGCAGTCGTTACGTTGATGTCCATGCTCGCCGGTCATTTACAGCTTGCAATCTACTCAGTACTTACAACGGGAATAATCATCATCGCCATGAGCTGGCGAACGACTCCACCATTTAGATTGATAACGGCGATTGCAGTCGGTTTCACCCTATCGGCATGTCAACTGTTGCCATCGATAGAGCTTGGTCAACAATCACACCGGGGAGGTGTCGCTGCTTCAGCCGATGGTTACGCGGCTTACATCGGTAATGCCCTGCCACCGTATAACTTTATAACGTGGATCATTCCAAACTATTTCGGCCATCCAAACCTGAATGCAGGAAACTCTTGGCTCGTTACTGATAAAGGTATTCCGAATAATTACGCGGAATGGGCGCTTTACACCGGCTTCGTGATCCCCCTGTTTGTTTTTGCTGGTCTGCTATCCTGGAAGTCTTTGAACCGGGTTCACAAAGTCATTCTATCCATTGCCGTGCTTGCTATAGCTGTGGCAGTTGGCAGCCCAATCTGTGCGGTGTTGTATTACGGAATTCCCGGATTTGCAGCGACAGGAAATCCTGCCCGCGTTCTCCCTGTCCTTTCGCTTGCCATGTGTCTGATTGCGGGAGCTTCGCTTAACCGTATCCGACTTCCGCATGTCGCCTTCGGACTGCTGGCAATCGGTGCGATTTCAGGAATATGCACAGGATTAGCAAAACAGGTTGTAATCAAGTTGTCACTGCCTGTTGATGTTACGAGTGCATTATCGTTGGATGCATTGTTTACACAAGCCCCAATCATCGGGTTATCGCTGTTTGTGGTCGTAGTAACACTACTAATGCGACATCGATTTCACTCAGTACAATGGTTACTTCCAATAGTTCTACTTGTAGATCTATGGCAATGGAGCAGCAGTTATCATCCAGTAGGCAAGGCATCAGATGCAATCAAAACGACGCCTGGCATAACTTTCCTAAAGCAAAATGCCGCTAATGATCCGATTGGATGCATTGTGGGAAACTGGTCCCTTGGTGCAGCATCGCCAAAGGGAGCTACGCTTCCGCCAAACATACTTGCATTGCATGGACTTCATGACATCGGCACATATGACAGCCTAATTATTAGGAATGACAAAAACACACTTGAAGCACTTGCAGGACAGAGCCTGATGCCCCCTGAAAATGGAAACCTGCTGCGTATTCCCTCCCTCGATGCAGCCGCTTCACTTGGCGCTAAATGGGTCGTTGCACCACCATCAAGTGATCCTCCACCCAATGGTTGGACTGTTGCCTATGCTGAAAGCGACATGACTATTTTGAAGAGTAACGTAGCGTCGATTCAGAACATCGAAAAGCGAGACCTGGCAACATCCGCGCTTCGTATAGGGATGTTTCTCTCATTATTCTTTGGTTCGATTGTCTTAGTTACTTTTACTCCGGGCAAGAGATTCGGGTTCCAGGCACTTGATTAGGAACGGTGAGCCGTCGGTTGAACCAGAACCATTATTTGGCCTGAAGGATTACGGCCACGTCATTTAGAACGGTAAGCAACGCATGCACCACAAAACATGGAAGCATCGAACGTGAGCGCAACGCCCAAATCCCCAGAAGAACGGCCCCCAAAAATGAGCTGATTACCTCTACCGTTGGCTTACCAAAATGCATCACCGTGAACAATGCCGCCTGCAATAGGACAGCACATACTGGATTGGTTATCCGATTAACAGAGTTCAAGAGAAAGCCACGAAAGAACCATTCCCAGGCGAACATATAAGTTACGAGAATTAGCTGATGCCTGACTAAACCAAACACGTTGATCTCTAACGGCACGTCCGTAATCGCACCACTTTGCCGCATAGCACTAAGATAGTAAGACTGGAAATCCGCCGACTTTGCAGTCATCAGCACGACAGGGAAAAACAATAGGCCAATACCAAGGGCTGCATAAATGTGTTTACGCTCACACATTTGTAAACCGTAATTTTGCAGGCTTTGTTTACTCAAGATGATGATGATAAGCGGAATGATTAGTAACCCGATGTCGTTTACAAGGTAATACTCCATGAATGACATCGGGTTAGCTGAACGAAATGCGCTCCAACCACCATTAAGGTAAAGCAGCGTCAACCCAAGCCCAAAACCTGTTCCGGCAAGATAAACATCGCATTTTTTTAACACGGCAAGGACCTTCACGGGTTGGCCAGTTCCTTAACGACACTGCGGAGTTCCGCGAATAGACTCGTATTACTCATGTAACGCATCCGTTTCCCAGAACGAAACACATCTGGTAGTAAGTCATCAACCTGTGAGATTGTCTTAGCCAACGACCGGGTACTCAAAGACTGCTCTCGTCCATAGGCGCAAAAATCAGCCTGATCGCCCACCCTAAGATCATATGACTCTCCCGATTCACGTGTCACCTGCGAATGAAACAACCAGCGATGATAGCTTGTGTCGCTCGACGCGTGAAGCAACAGCGATATCTGGTGAAGTGGTGACATCGATTTACAGCTGAGAGCCGAATCTGTACCGATGACAATCGGTACATTGTTTTCGTAAAGCAGCTCGACTGGGGGTGCTTTGCACTTGAGAAAGAGATTGCTCTCAGGACAAATGGCGACGCGGGCCCTCTGCCTGTTGACAATGGCAACATCGTCGGAAGTCCAATTGCAGCCATGCACCAGCAGGGTATTAGATGTGACGAGCCCCTTGGAACAAAAGTAACTGACCGCACTGGTCAGCGGAGACTGATAATTTATGCCCCGTTGATTGTACATATCAACGAACGGACCATCGTCACGGCGACAGAAGAGATCCTCTTCCGGACTTTCATCCACGTGGATACACACAGGAAGACTACCGGCACGGTCTGAAACAATATCAAGGACCGGTTCGCATGTACTGTAAATGGCGTGTGGTGCAATTCCCACAGTACAACGCCCAGTCCACTCACTTAATGCATCGAAAGTGGAATGACACCGACGCGAATCAGCATCTGGAATAAGACCATTAATCTCACGATAACTTGTCCCATTAAGGCAACTACTGACCATTATGGCAGTCGCGAATCCAGAATCACTACAATCCTCAGTCGACGCGTAACCCATTTCCAGCAGCCTTTGTACGCCAAAAAACGTGCTCAAGGCCCATAAACGTTGTGGCAGGCACATCTTGAGTCGAACCACATTGCGAACCCAAGGAAAGAACGGTCCAGGCGGAAAGATGCCACTCAAAAGCTGGTACTCTGTGTGACTATGACCGTTGTGAAACATCGGGGTAATCACTGCATAAAATGTAGCATCACGGTCGATTCCCGGTGAAATGTCCGCGATAACTCCATCACTGATCGTGACCGTAACATTGCGGAGGAGGGTGCCATCGGCAAGGATGACAGCACCAGCACTCAGTCGCATGGAGACTTACTCAGCGCACAACGATGCGCCGGCAGGACCAAGATCAGTGGCCCAAGCCCGTTGATACTGATCATAGGATGCCGATTTGGCGTGTCCATCCAAGTACAGAACGTTGTAGCGCAGACCAGAAAGCCCGACAGCGAAACTACTGCCATGCCATGAGCCATTCCCGTCAAACAGGAAATTTATCGAGGATGGTCCGACGGATGACTTGCTATCCCAGTCGTATCCTTCAAGTGCATCGACGTTTGCCTTGCGGAATGCCAGTTCCGTCCGGAAAAGATAAGAAGCCCCATATTTCTTGAACATCGTAGGGCGTGCCGGAAGTGGACACGGACCTCCACAGGAATAATTGTTGTCGAGCACATCAAAACCTGCATCGCCCGGACATCGCCAAATGTCATTTGAGTTGACATAAGAATCCATGGCTCCTGGAGTAATAGCACCAACGGTACCAAGATTTGGGCTTGGATGCAAAAATGGCATTATGTCCAACTGTGCCTTGCACTGCGGAACAGACGACCATATTTGTGGCACGTATGCATCGGATGCATCTTTAGCGAATGGAACCATACCATCATAATCTTGAGCGTACATTTGAAGCGCAAGCCCAATCTGGCGTAGGTTGCTCGTACATACGGTTTGTCTAGCCTTACCGCGGGCCGTCGCAAACACTGGAAAAAGTATGGCTGCAAGTACTGCGATGATTGCAATAACCACCAACAACTCAATCAGTGTAAATCCGCGCTTCATGGCTCTACTTTACCTGAGATGATAGTAATGCACTAAACGAACGCGTTTAGTTCAAGGGAAAATTGCTCGGCAACTTCTACGGAGTAACATCGTCCCTGAGCAAAAACCAGCCCATGAAGTAGGCTGGAATCGCCGCGAACAGCTTCTTCCCACCCCTTGGAGGCAAGCTTAGACACGTAAGGCTGGGTAGCATTTGTAAGTGCAAATGTAGACGTATAGGGTACTGCTCCTGGCATATTCGCCACACCGTAGTGCAACACGCCGTCCACAAAGTACACGGGGTCGCGGTGCGTTGTTGGACGAATCGTCTCGACACAGCCTCCCTGATCAACAGCGACGTCTACAATTACCGCTCCGGATTTCATCGCGGAAACCAATGACTTTGGAACCAGGGTAGGTGCCTTTGTACCACGGATCAAAACTGCCCCGATTAAGAGGTCAGCGTTTACAACAGCATCCCGTATGGTGCCACTATTTGCATAAAGAGTTGTCACGTTTCGCGGCATCACATCGTTTAGGTATCGCAGTCGAGGAAGCGATACATCGAGAACAGTAACATTTGCTCCCATTCCAGCCGCGACCTTAGCAGCTTCTGTACCAACCATTCCACCGCCGATTATTGCCACGTTTGCAGGAGCGACTCCAGGAACACCTCCGAGTAGAATCCCTCTCCCACCCATCGCTCTCTCGAGATACTTGGCACCTTCCTGCACAGCCATCCGACCCGCAACCTCACTCATTGGTGCCAATAATGGTAACTGACCATCGCGCGATTGAACCGTTTCGTAGGCAATACAGACAGCGCCCGACGATCGACAGGCTTCTACAAGACTTGGCACCGCCGCAAAATGGAAGTAAGTAAAGACAATCTGGCCACTACGAAGAAACTCATATTCCGAAGGAAGCGGTTCCTTGACCTTCACAATCATGTCTGCTGCATTCCAGACATCTGCCGCCGTCGGTACAACCTCAGCGCCTGCCGAGGTGTACTGCTCGTTACCAAGCCCGATGCCCGCAGCGCAATCGGATTCAACAATGACCCGGTGTCCCGCTGAAACCAGTGCTTCCACCCCAGCAGGGACAAGCCCTACTCTGTTTTCATCAACCTTGATTTCACGCGGAACACCAATAATCATTTTGAAGGTTCTCCTGTTGCCTGCGTTACGGCTATCGACTTTTCAAATGCCGGCAATAATGATTGGCTGGGGAAAACTCCCATGACAATAACCAGTGTTGCCGCGGAAACAGCGACCAGCTTGCTAGCACCGTCAGATGTCACAACATCGATTCGCTCAGGATCATAGAAGAACATCTTGCTAATCACTCTAAGGTACGCATACAAACCAATTGCACTTCCGATTAATGCAACAACCGCGATCCACGTTCCGCCAGCGCTAAGCAGCGACATGAAGATACCCAATTTTGTCAGGAAGCCAACTGTCAACGGTATACCCGAGAGTGACAACAAGAAGATACCGAGTGTGATTGCAGCACCAAGATCTCGCTTAGCGAGCCCTCGATAACTGTCGATACCATCGGCGTCTTCACCATTCTTGCCAAGCCATGTAACCACGGCAAAACTACCGATCGTGGTGATGGAATAAGCAACGATGTAAAACGTAACAGCCGTTATTGCGGCTGATTGCGACGCTGAACCGAGGGATGCTAGCAAACCAAGAACAATGTAACCGCCGTGTGCAACTGAAGAGTAACCAAACAGCCTCTTTATGCTTGTCTGATTGGCGGCACCAGCATTTCCAACAAGGATCGACAACAGAGCAGCACCGATCACGATCGCTTGCACTGCAGTACCTGTATCTGCACCGGCCAGTACTGTAAAAAATCGCATCAGGATCGTAAACGCAGCGACCTTACTGGTGGTAGCCAAAAAGCCGACAATTGGTGCAGGTGCCCCCTGGTATACATCCGGCGCAACCATGTGAAACGGAGCAACGCCCGCCTTAAACATCAAAGCACCGATGAGCAAAACGGTCCCCAGAAGGAAGAGCGCATTTGTTCCAAGTTCCGGTATCTGGTGAATCGCATTAGATATTGCCACGATGTTCGTGTACGAAAGCCCTTGTGGCAATTCCATGCCGTTGGACTTCATCGCCAATCCAACGCTACCGTAAATGAGTGCTATTCCGAACAGAAGTATTGCACTCACAAAAGCACCCATAAGAAAGTACTTCGCACCAGCTTCTTCTGAAGCCGCTTGTGACCGTCTGTAGCCGGCAAGCACATAGAAGGCAACCGACATTATCTCGATACCGACAAATGCGTTAACCAGATCAAGGCTCTGGACCAAGACCATCGCGCCGGCAGATGCAAGCATCACGAGAGCGCGATATTCACCTCTTGGCAAGTGGAATACACTCAGTAGATCTGACGATGCGACCATAGTTACTGCTGCGATGGCCCCAAGAAGGATTTGCATAGTGACGACAAGTCCCTCTACAGCGATTCCATTCGCAAAAGCAGTACGCAGCTGCCCAGCCAATGTGTAGCTACAAATCATCGCAGCTAAGCAGAAAAGTACCGCAAGTACCGTTCCTGCTTTTCGCATGGATGAACGCTTGGAAGCAAGGTCAGTGAGCAACACTATTGACCCACCCGTTGCCATCAGTATTGGAGCGCCGGCTGCATGAATATCAGTCAGATTCATTTACTTGACCTCCGGCTGCATTGCAGCGCTTACCTTGTGACCATTATCTGATGCGATGGCCAATAGTGGGGATGGTGCTATACCAATACCGATAATCATCAGTGCAAGTGCAAAAAGGACACTACGTTCCGACACACCCAAAACAATCGTTTTTGGAGCCTCACCCTTAGGCGGACCGTAAACGCTACGCTGAATCATCCAAAGCATGTAAACTGCCGATCCCACAGCGCCAGTAGCGGCTATCGCTGTCTGAATCGGAAATGCGTTGAAGGCACCGAGGAGAATAAGAAACTCACCAACAAACCCATTTGTCAACGGCAGTGCCACTGATGAGAACGTAAAGAGAAGCAACAACCGGCTAAACAAAGGCGAGTCATTCCAAATGCCTCCGAGGCCAGCAACTTGCCGACTACCTCGGAACCTTGCAATGAAATCACAGCAGATGAACAGTGCACCGGTTGTGATTCCGTGGTTAAGCATCTGCAAAACACTACCACTGCGCGCTGAGTCATCTCCAACGACAGCCCCAATCACGATGTACCCCATATGGCTGATGGAAGAAAATGCGATTACGGCCTTGATGTCGGTCTGAGCTGCAGCAACGGCCGCTCCGTAGACAACAGATATAGCGCCGAGCGTGACAATCAGCGGGACCAGACTTTCAGCAGACTCTCCACCGAGAGGAAGCGTAAAGCGAATCAGACCATAAATTCCGAGCTTAGCCATCGCACCGGACAGCAACAGCAGCATTCCCGTAGGAGTGTTTACATAGGCCCTGCCAAGCCATGCATGGAACGGTACGACTGCCGCCTTCGTCGCGAACGCAATAAAGGATGCGATTGCAAACCATCGAACCAGTGATGCATCAACTCCACCGGACTGTACAGCATCCTTCAGGGTCAAATAGTCGAAGGTACCAGTCTGAATCCGCATCCCTATAATCGCGCTAAGAAGCAACAATGAACCGATTACTGTGAATACAAAGAACTGGACAGCAGCCTTGCTTCGGTCAGCACCTCCAAACATTCCAATCGCAATCAGAACCGGAATCAATGCGGCTTCAAAAGCAATGTAGAACAAAAGGACATTCAGTGAAGCAAACGCCACGTTTGTCAGCGCACCAGCTACCAATATTGAAAAGTAGTAAGCACGCGTTGCTTTTGTTGGTGCGGGTGCAACAGTCACCGCAATAACGGTCAGAAATGTCGTCAGAAGGACAAGCAAGGACGACATGCCATCCAGTCCAAAGCTGAACATCAACCCTAATTTTGGTAACCAAGGAGCGTTCAAGACATGATGGAAGCCCCTGTCAACCAGACCGCCCGTCGTGAGTCCAAAGATCGAAACAAGACAAGCAATAGCACTGCCCAATATGGCAATGGGCTTGGCTGTTTGTTCTCGCATGAGCGCGACCAGTACTGCCGCAATCAGTGGCAAAGCAACGACCACTATAACGAGTTGATTCATATCAGTTGCCTCCCTTGCTCCCTGTGATCAAAACTACCGAAATGATCACGATGAGGGCGACAGCCATACTAAGGATGTAGTCACCAACAATTCCGCTTTGCCAACGCCGGACAGTTTTTCCGACAACTTCTACACTTGACTGTCCCATACGCAGGAAACCACGCGCACCATTACGCTCGACAGTAAAGCTGGACCACGCTGCCACCACAGTCAGCGGCCGAACAATTGTTAGTGCATACAAGTCATCGAACCGCATCGCAGACGCGAAGAACGCGAACAACGAGCCTGTCTTCTCCATTGATACAGAGCTTACGGACTTGTACTTTGCGATCGACAATGCAGATGCGACTAGTGCAACAACGACACTGATTCCCATCACTAAACCGCTGTTATGCGAATGTTCAGGAGACGAAATGACGGGGGCTAACCAATCACTATAGAAATGGAGTCCTATCGCCGGCGCATTCATGAAACCAGCCACCACACTGAGCACTCCGAGAATCCCCAGAGGCAGAACAATCCGTGTATCAGGGTGATGCAGATGATGCGCGGTGTGCTCATCCATACGG